>JACCUM010000207.1 GCA_013811805.1 Geodermatophilaceae bacterium
CGCGTCGAGTCTGCCCAACAAACCGCCGCAACCGACCACTGGAGACGCGGAGCCCGGCGAGCCGCTGTACGTACTCGGGCCGGCGCGCGAGACGGGGACTTCAGCCGAACCCCACGACCGACGACGGACGTTCGTCGTCGGGCATTCCTCGTCGGGCCGGGACCGATCCGCGGAGGAGAACCGGCTGCTCTCGGAGTTGGTCACCGCGGCGGGCGAACTGGACGCCGACCGCCTTGAGCACCTTCTCGCCACCGCAAGAATCCTGGGCGGCAAGGACGACTGAGAATCGGAGGCGGAGTCCGGTCAGACGTCCTGGGATCCAGCCAGCGCATAGCTGACGGCGTCGTCCCTGACCGCCGCGATGCTGTCGGGCCAACACCGCCAAGAGTTCCTCCTCCTTGGCAACTGGGATCTTGAGGTCGTCCCCAGTCAGGACAGTTGTCACGACCTCGGCACCCGTAGCGGCGATGAGGTCGTCCAGGACGGACTTGTCCTCGAATGCACGGAGTGCGTAGGCGGTGGGCATGCCGGGCCAGTCGCCGTCCTCGACGGCTGATGCCGCTCAGTCCCAGGCCGCGTCGTCCGATTCGCCCTCGTGCTCCTCAGGTCGAAAGGCGCACTCCAGAACGGATTCAAGTTTGCCGGCAGCACCGCGCGATGCGCCCTCGACCATTGGCTGGCCACGTCCAAACTGGGTTTTCGGATAGCACACGCGCCCGAGCCGCAAACGGCGAGCCGGTCCCACCTTTCATCTACACCGACGACGCCACTTTCCCGAGGGACCGCAGCTTCGTGATTCCACGACAGTTAGAACCGCCTGCCAGACTCCCGCAGATGAGTAATGACGTGAGGGCAGAGGTCGTGGCTGACCTCGAGTCGCGGCGCTCGGCGACCGCGGGAGCGATGGCTGCTGACCGGGTGGTGGTCGACTGGGTCGGTCCCGGCACCGGGCCCTTCGTTGTGCGAAAGCGCGACTTCGAGTTCGTCGTGGACGAGCCGACCGAGCGTGGCGGCACCGACACCGCGCCTAATCCGTTGGCCTACTTTCTCGCCGGCGCAGCATCGTGCCTTGCAAACCACTACGTGTCCCTGGCTCTCTCCGAGGACATCTCTCTCCGGGGACTCAGCGTCATCGCCGTAGGGCGCTTTGATCGGGTACTGATCGGAGGCGCGTTCCGCGACATCAGCTACGACGTACGGATCGAGACCGATGAACCGGCCGTACGGATCCAGGAGCTCGCCGAGCGCGCCGACGTCATGTGCTTCGCGTCCAACACCCTCGCAAACGCGGGAGTCATCCTGACGACCCGGATCTTCGTGAACGGGGTGACTGTGGCGACGATGCGCAGGGACGGCCGGGCGTAACGCCTCATCCACCTCGCGGCATTTGGTCGAGTGCGCCGCCTGCGGCTCTGCGACCATCAGATCAGCTGCACAAGGCTCAGTCGACGTCACAGCGCTCCTCGCCAGGACCCCGCAGTCCCAGCTCCGACTCAGTCAAGAGGACTGGCAGCCCGAAACGTCCGACGGCAAGATGCGGGGATGCGCACTTAGGGGACAAGGAGGCGGAGGCATGGGGCTCGATCGTCGTCTGCGGGGGCAGCGTCATCGGACTGTCCGCAGCCATGATGCTCGCCCGCGATGGGCATCAGGTCACCGTGCTCGAGGCGAACCCGCAGGGCCCACCAGCCAGCTCACTCGAAGCCTGGGAGTCCTGGGAGCGCAAGGGTGTTGCGCAATTCCATCAGCCGCACACCCTCTTCGCCCGCTTCCGGCAGATCCTGGACGAGGAGCTGCCGGGAATGGTCGAAAAGCTGGTCGCGGCCGGTGGAGTGTGGATGGACCCGCTCGACCCACTGCCACCCACGATCTCCGACCCGGCACCGCGCCCGGGCGACGACCGGTTCAGGACCATTGCCGGTCGACGCCCGATGATCGAGTCCGTGGTCGCGGCGGCCGCCGAGAACCAGCCGGGCGTTTCGGTCCGCCGGGGTGTGCGGGTCGCCGGCCTGCTCCCGGGGCCATCGGCGATCCCCGGCACTCCGGGAACTGCGGGGGTCCGTACGGCGACCGGCGAGGAGCTTCGAGCCGACCTGGTCGTCGACGCGATGGGCCGGCGCACCCCGTCGGCGGACTGGCTCGCGGAGCTGGGCGCCCGACGTCCGTACGTCGAGTCCGCGGACAGCGGCTTCACCTACTACACCCGGTACTTCACCGGTCCGTCGCGCCCGCAACGACAGGGTCCGCCGGTGACCCCGGTGGGCACCTTCTCCGTGCTGGCCCTCGACGGCGACAACGACACCTGGTCGGTGACCCTGTTCTCCTCGTCCGGGGACGCCCCGCTCAAGGCTCTGCGCCAGCCCGAACACTTCACCCAGGTCGTCCGAGCCTGCCCGATGCACGCGCACTGGCTCGACGGCCGACCCATTACCGGCGTGCTGCCCATCGCCGATGTCATGGACTGCTACCGGCGCTTTCTGGTCGACGGCGTGCCAGTGGTGACCGGGTTCGCCGCGGTCGGCGATGCCTGGGCCTGCACCAACCCGTCCGCCGGCCGCGGTCTCAGCGTCGGTCTGATCCATGCCCAACTGCTCAGGCATGCCGTACGCGAGCACCTCGATAATCCGGCCGCCTTCGCGTCGGCCTGGGATGCCGCCACCGAACAAACAGTCACGCCGTTCTATCGGAACCAGATCGCGGCCGACCGGGCGCGGGTCGCCGAGATCAACGCACTGCGCAACGGGCTGCAGCCACCTCCCCCGGACCCGAAGCTGGCCCGGGTCCTCGCCGCCGC
>JACCUM010000217.1 GCA_013811805.1 Geodermatophilaceae bacterium
GAGGGCCAGTGGTTCTATCGGAGTGTCCCGCGTCGTGGATCGATCGATCGCACCATCTGCTTATCGTCTTGCAAGTTCTGGCATCAGCTCAGCACGGTTGCAGTTCAGGTGCTCCCCGTGTCTGGCCGATCTCTAGGCCACGCCAGCCAAGGCGGCGGGCGCAGGTTTTGCGATGTAATCTTTCCCCGTCAGCATCAGCTTCCACGCGACGCGCGCCATCTTGTTGGCCAGCGCCACCGCGGCCAGCTTTGGCGATTTACGCTTGAGAAGCTCGGCAAGCCAGGGCGACGCCCGGCCGCTGCGTCGCGCCTGCTGGATCACGGCGGTCGCTCCGACGACCAGCACGCTGCGCAACCCCTCGTCGCCGGCTCGCGTGATGACGCCGAGCCTAGCCTTGCCTGCGGTCGAGTGATCCTTTGGCGTCAAGCCGATCCAGGCCGCGTACTGCCGCCCCGATCGGAACAGCTCGGGCGCCGGAGTCTTCATCCTCAGCAGCATGGCGCCGATCGGGCCAACGCCAGGGATCTTGGCAAGGCGCCGGCTGCAATCGTCGGCTCGATGCCGGGCCATGAGTTGGGCATCGACCTCGCCGATCTGCGTCTGCAGCTGCTGGTACTCCTTAGCCTGGATCGCAAACAGCTCTCGAGCCAGGGCGGGCAAGCTTTCATCGGCCTGGATGCGATCGAGCAGCGGAACCATGTGGGCCATGCCCTTCGCGGCGGTAAGGCCGAACTCGGCGGCATGACCGCGGATAGCGTTGGCCAGCTGCGTGCGATTGCGGATCAGCCGGTCACGCACGCTGACCAGCATCAACGCCGCCTGCTGCTCAGGCGACTTTACCGGCACGAAGCGCATTGTCGGCCGGCTCATCGCCTCGCAGAGTGCCTCGGCGTCGGCCGCATCGTTCTTGCCGCGCTTGACGTAAGGCTTAACCAACTGAGGCGGGATTAACTTCACCGTATGCCCGAACGACTGCAACAGCCTTGCCCAGTGATGGCTGGCGCCGCAAGCCTCGATCGCGATTACCGTGGGTGCAAGCTTCTCGAAGAACGTCACCATCTCCTTGCGCCGCAGCTTCTTGCGCAAAACCACTTCTTCGGCGGCATTCACACCGTGCAGCTGAAAAACATGCTTCGACGTGTCCATTCCAATTCGGCTAATCTGGTCCACGGACGGTCTCCTTTGTCTGAGATCAACACCGACCTCATTCTGGCACCTGATGCCGTCGGGGGCCGTCCACACCAACACCAGATCAGCGCGCGCGTCACCTCGACGGCCCGCCTCTGTTCCGGTGTTGCAGGCACCAGCTTGTGCACGAGCCGTTCGGCGTGGACCCAGCAGAGCGCATGCTCGCCGACCCGGAACTGACCGGCGTCGTCGGAGACGATCACGGTTCCGGCGAGGAGCCCGTGGTGGCGGATCGCACCCCAGAGCGCCCCTTCGGTGGACTTGAACACCGACTTCGAGAAAGCGATGGCAGCTCAAGGGCTTATTCGTACGTATGTAGCCCTTAGCACCACAGCGCTGCTGGCGGAGGTTGGGGAGGTCAGGCCTCGACGGTATCGCGGATATTATGTGGCAAGGCGATGCGGGCGGCCTTGAACAGCGGGCCGATGACGCCGGTGGCGGGCGTGCGCAAGGTCATGTGCTGGCCGTCTTTGCTGATCGCGACCTCCTGGAGGCGGTCGAGGTCGCGCAGCACGTCGCCCCACTCGGGGCGGAAGCCCGCCTTGCGGCAACGCTGATCCAGCTCCTTGCGCAGGACCAGCGCGAGGAAGGAGCAGAACACGTGGCCTCGGATGGCGGCGTCCGAGGCGTGATAGATCGGCCTTGTGCGCATCAGCGCCTTGGCTGTCCGGAACAGCTGCTCGACCTGGATCAGGTCGCGGTAGCGCAGGACAGCCTGCAGCGGGGTGAGGCGGGCGTTGGTGCGCAGCACGAAGATGCCGTCGTAGCGGGCCTCGTCGGCGAGCTTGCCGGGATCGATCTCGAAGGTCCGGCTCTTGGAGGTGGTGCGCAGGTAGCGGCGGTAGGCGGAGTTGCCGATCAGCGCCTTGTCGCCGCGCTTGAGCTGCTGGTCCAGCGCCTCGACGATGGCCTGGCGGTCGGCGGCGTCCTTCTCCGCCTCGGCCTCGTTGCGGCACACGATGTAGCGCCGGCCCTCGGTCTTGACCTCCTTGACGAAGAGCTGGGTCTGCTCGCCGCCCGCGCGCTCGATGCACAGCGGGGTGAAAGGCTGCGCGTCCGCGAGCACGACGGTGCGCACCAGGCTATCGGTGCGCTCGCGGGCGCCGAGCACGTATTCGAGGCCGCGCTCCTCCAGGGCGGCGATGGTGGCGGCCGAGATCATGCCGCGGTCGGCCACCACGCAGACCCGGCCGATGGCGAAGCGGCTCCGCAGGCGGTCGATAACAGGAATGAGGACCCGCACG
>JACCUM010000251.1 GCA_013811805.1 Geodermatophilaceae bacterium
CGGTGGTGTCGCGGGTTCGCTGGAAGAAATCAAGCTTGGGGGTGACACGACCGGCAGCGGGCGGCTCATCTCGCGGAAGAAGGCAAGGGCGATGATCACGATGGCGAGCGCCAAGATGCAGCAGGCCACGGCGACCAGGGCGGGCGGGCGGTAGGGCTGCTGGCGGATCACAGCAGGATGCCCAGCAAGACGCCGAGGAGCAGGCAGGCGGACGCCCGCCGCCGGGGGTCCCCGGCCACCCATCGGACGAGTCCCCTCACCGAGTCGGACACCCCATCCCGCACCCCCGGCGGGGGCGCGGGGACGGAAGGGAGTTCGCGGTACCGCCAGTACGTTCTCCACCCCCCGCACGTGGGGCACAACACATCCCACGAAGGCCAAAGATTCGTATACGCGAACCGGTACGAGTCGTTGCGCTTCTGGATGTTCCAGTCCGGGGGGCGGTCCCCCCGCGCCAACTCGACAACACGCTTGCACGAAGCGCACTCCCACGTGCCCTCGTACGGGTCGTACTTGGTGCCTTCCGCGATCACCTTCACGTCGCCCCCCCCAGTTGGCCGAACCACCAGACGAGACCGCAGATGTGCTCGGCCAGCCTGCGGTGGCCGGTCGGGTCGGACAGGGAGATCGCCACCGTCTCGACGCCTTGCATCCGGACCACCACCGTCGAGTGGGCGAACGGGGCCAGCACCTCGACCTCGACGCGCACGCCGCAGCCGTCGATCTCGAAGTCGACGTCGGCGGTGCGACCCTCGGGGTGGTCGGTCACGCCGCCCTCCCCGTCGCCGCGAGGTAGTCGTCCAGGTTCATGAAGGGGACGACCTTGTGCCGATCGGGAAAGAACAGCAGGACCGGCATGGAGTCGTGCGAGCTGAGCGAGAAGAACCGCTTGGCGTAGCCGCTGTCGGTCTGCAGGGTGCCGCAGTTGATGGCGAATCGTTGCAGGGGGCCGTCGTAGTAGGACGCCATCGCCGGCCGGTGGCTGTCGCCGGCGACCGCGATCTCGCGGTCGATCCCCTCCATCCGGAGGTAGCGCCCCTGCCCGTGCGTGGGGTTGTGGATCGAGTTCCCCCGGAAGCGGTGCGACGAGGCGACCCTGTAGGTTTCCTCGCCCACCGTCAGGTCGATGTGGCCGATGCCGGAATGGTAGATCGTCTTGTCCTTGAACAGCTCCGCGTAGGTGGAGAAGCCGACGGCCTGCTCCTCGCGCATCACGGAGTGGTTGTCCCACGTCGCCCACAGGACGTGGGGCGCCATGTCCTGCAACCACGAGCGGAGGAAGGCCATCTGCTCGCCGGGGGTCAGCAGGTTGTCGCTGACCTCCAGGACGTTGCGGAGCTTGATGCTCATCTGGAGCATGTCGCCGAGGACGGCGACGTGGAGCCCCAGGTCCTGGATCGCCTTGGTCATCTCGGCAATCCCGAGGTACGACGTGCCCCACGAGCCGATGTGCCAGTCGGAGATGAACAGGACGGGCAGGGGGTCGGTGGTTGCAACGGCAATCCGCCCGTGGTCCTGGCTGCGCTTGGCCGCCCGCGCCATCCCCTGGCGGGCGATGGCGGGCGCGAGCACGTCGGACCAATGGAGCGATCCCTCCGCCTTGTCCCACGAGACGGGCGCGGTCTCCGCGCCCGTCTCGTGGGAGGCCTGCCGGGGTTTCAGGAGGGCGAGTTGATCGTCGATCCCGGCCCGTCGGCGCCTGGCGTAGTAGGCGTTGGCACCGTGGCAGTGGCCGTGCTGCTCGACGAACGCGCCGTAGGGGGCCTCGGGGTTGGCCCGGAGCCAGGCGATCTCCTCGTCGGTCCAGGCCGGCGCCGGCACGCGCACCCCTCCGGTGTCCACGACGTTGCTATTCCATTCCTAGCACACGCTGACCCCGGCGTCAAGCGGGGCAGCGGTCGCCCTTGATCAGGGCGGCGTGCAGGTTGAACCCCGCGATCGCGCAGCCCCACGCCCCGAGGAGGAGCCAGAGGGCGACGCTCCACCACGAGGCGGGCGCCCCCACGACCCCGACGTAGACCGCCCGCGCCCCGACCATCGCCAGCGCCACGTCCCGCCACGACCGCAGCCACCGCGGCGCCGGCCTTGTGCAGAAGTTCCACGACATCAGCCACGACACGAGGGCCGAGGACACGAGGAGGGCGCCGGCGAGCACCATCAGGGAGGAGGGCGTCATCGCCCGCCCCGCGCCGGCAGCCGCTCGCGCGCCCAGTAGTAGAAGGCCCCCGTTGCCAGCACCCCGCAGGCCACGAGGTAGACGGCCCAGCCGAGTCCCAGCCGCTCCGGGCTGGCCAGGATGTCGAAGCCGATGAACCCGTAGACGACCCCGTCCGCCAGCAGCAGGAACCACCCCAGGTAGAACCCGAAGCCGGGCGCCACCCACCGCCGCGGGTGCCACCGCGGCAGGTCCGGCCGGCCGTGCTCCCGGTAGGCGTCCGCGATGGCCAGGACGCCCCAGATGCAGACGATGGCGGCGATGGCGATCAGGGAGACCCCCGCCGCCATATCGTCCGTGTCCCGGCCCAGCACCGCCCGCAGGCGGGAAAGCGCGTCCGTCACCGTGCCCCCTCCCGTCCCCGGTCCCGCGCCGTCAGCAGCGTCCCGGCCACGGACGACCGCAGGATGTCGCCCTCCTGCCGGTTCCAGGCGCCGATCGCCCGCATCGCCCGCGCCCGC
>JACCUM010000355.1 GCA_013811805.1 Geodermatophilaceae bacterium
AGGCCCTCGGAGTCGATCGCGATCAGCTCACCGGGCTCGACCTCGCGGACGTAGGAGGCCCCCACGATGTCGAGCGCCGCGGTCTCGCTGGCCACGACCCAGCCGCGCTCGAGCCGCCCCAGAACCAGCGGCCGTACGCCCTGGGGGTCGCGAGCGGCGTACAGGGTGGTCTCGTCCATGAACACCAGGCTGAACGCGCCGCGCAGCGTCGGCAGGATCTCCATCGCCGCCTGCTCGATCGTGACGTCGGGCCGGGCGGCGAGCAGGGCGGTAATGATGTCGGTGTCGGTCGAGGTGGGAAACGCTCCGCGGATTCCGGCCTCCGCTGCTTGGGCGGCCAACTCGGGCGTGTTGACCAGGTTCCCGTTGTGGCACAAGGCAATTCCGGACCCAGACGCGCTGGTACGGAAGGTCGGTTGGGCGTTCTCCCAGGTCGAGGCCCCAGTGGTGGAGTAGCGCGTGTGGCCGACCGCGAGATGTCCGCGCAGGCTCGCAAGGGTCGACTCGTCGAAGACCTGCGCGACCAGGCCGAGGTCTTTGTAGACCACGACCGAGAACCCGTCACTGACCGCGATTCCGGCGGCTTCCTGGCCGCGGTGCTGCAGTGCATACAAACCGAAGTAGGTGAGCTTAGAGACTTCCTCGCCGGGCGCCCAGACTCCGAAGACGCCGCATGCGTCCTGCGGCGCGGGGCTGTAGGGGTTGATGTCGTGGGTCAGTCGTCCGTCACCGCGAGCCACGAACCTCAGTGTACGGAGGGGGAAGCCCAGGTCAGGGCGCCGCTCCGCGGGAGCACCGCGTCGATCGTTGCCTCGACGTCAGCCGCGTCGAGCGGAGTGCTTCTCCAGAGGAGGCGGTAGTAGACAACACCCTCGATCAGGTCTACGACCAGGTCCAGATCACAGTCCGGTCTGAGTTCACCGCGCTCGCCGCCACTGTCCGGCCCGGACTAGTTACCCATAGCCGTCGTCGTCCGGCTTGACTGAACCGTGGGCAGCCGGATCGGATCCATCAGAGTTGCCTATGGTTCGGTCGAACGCCGGGTCAGCTGAGGGGTCAGGCTTCGACCAGCATGGCTGGGTAAGTCACGTCGATCTCAGCGATCGAGACCGGAAAATCCTTTGTGTTATTGGTGATGAACCGGTCGGCGTTGGCGATGACGGCGGTGGACAGGTGTACCGCGTCAGCGGCCCGCAACTTGTACTTGGCGCCGAGATGCGCCGCACCGTCCGCTGTCCGTACGTCCATCGCGATGAGGTCGAGCCGGCTCAACATGAACTGGAGAACGCGAATTTCTGCCGCTCGCCTCCGACGTAGGGGTTGGCTCAGCAGTTCAGGAATCAAAAGGACCGAGCCCACGCCCGCCGGATTTCGTTCGAAGAGTCTCACTATGGGAGCACCACGTGGATCGTAGACGGCCGCATCGATCAAGACATCAGCGTCGAAGGCGTCCAAATCAGTGGCAGTCAGCGGGCGGCGCGGTCGGCGCGTAGTTGCGCGATCCGTGCTTCGACATCCATGTCCTGGATCGGTGCCGGCATCGGCTCACCGACAAGTGCCGCACGGTCAGCGGCCAGCCCCTCCGCCGCTTCGAGAATCGCTGCGGCGCGGCCACGACGCCAACGGTCAGGATGAATCAAGATCACGGCAGGTTCACCATGACGGGTCACCGTGATCTCCTCACCGCTGGCAACCCGGTCGAGCAGCGCCGGCAGTTGTGCGCGGGCTTCGCTCACGGTGTAGGTCGGCATGGGGCAAGTGTACGTCGACGTACTACAACGTACAAGCCGGTTCGACGCACGCTCGGGCGTCAGGAGATGTTCGCCGACTCCGCACCGATCGTGGTGTCCTCGCCGTGGCCGGTCTTGACGACGGTCTCGTTCGGGAGAGCGAGCAATTTGTCGGTGATCGAGGCCACGATCGTCGGGTGATCGGAGTGGGACCGCCCGGTGGCCCCGGGCCCGCCGTGGAACAGCGTGTCCCCGGTGAAGACTGTGCCCAGCTTCTCGGCGTAGAGGCATACCGATCCCGGTGAGTGGCCCGGCGTGGCGACGACCCGCAGGGTCACCCCAGCCACGGTGAAGGTGTCACCGTCGGCGATGTCGCGGTCCGGTGCGACCTCCGGATAGACCACGTCCCACAGCATCCGGTCGCTGGGATGCAGGTAGATCGGCGCGCGGCTGGCATCCCACAGGTCACCCGCGGCATTGACATGGTCGTTGTGCCCGTGCGTGAGCACGATTGCCAGTACGTCGCGGCCGCCGATCGCCTTGAGGATGGGCCTCGCGTCGTGAGCTGCGTCGATCACCAGAACCTCGTGCTCGTCGCCGACCAGCCACACGTTGTTCTCGACGTCGAAGTTCTCGCCGTCGAGGCTGAACACTCCTGACGTGACAACGCGCTCGATCGTGGCAGCCACTTGTCCATCCCCCGATTTCTCGGCACACACTTCAGAACACCACGACCGAACGCAGGACCCCGCCGTGGTGCATCTTGTCGAAGGCCGCCTCGACATCGTCCAGGCCGATCGTCTCGGACACAAAGGCGTCGAGATCCAGCCGCCCCTGAAGATAAAGGTCGATCAGCATGGGGAAGTCCCGGCTGGGCAAGCAGTCGCCATACCAGCTCGACTTCAATGCTCCGCCGCGCCCGAAGACTTCGATCATCGGCAGTTCCAGCTTCGCGCTGGGATTCGGTACGCCGACGAGCACGACCGTACCGGCGAGGTCACGGGCCTCGAAGGCCTGCTTGTAGACCTCGGGGTGGCCGACCGCATCGATGGCCACGTCTACACCGAACGCGTCAGTCAGCTCCCGGATCGCTTCCACCGCATCGGTATTCGACGAGTTGACAGTGTGCGTCGCGCCCATACCCTTGGCCCAGTCGAGCTTCTGATCATCGATGTCGACAGCAATGATCGTTCGTGCTCCGGCCAGCCGTGCTCCGGCGATCGCAGCATCCCCGACACCGCCGCAGCCGAAGACCGCAACGGTGTCTCCGCGGGTGACGTTGCCGGTGTTGATGGCCGCACCCAGGCCGGCCATGACGCCACAGCCGAGGAGACCGGCAGCTGTTGCCGGTGCAGCAGCGTCGACCTTCGTGCATTGTCCACTGTGGACCAAAGTCTTCTCGGCGAATGCACCGATGCCGAGCGCCGGAGACAGCACGGTGCCGTCCCCCAGGGACATCTTCTGCGTGGCGTTGTGGGTGTTGAAGCAGTACCACGGGCGGCCGCGAAGACAGGCGCGGCACTGACCGCAGACCGCGCGCCAGTTGAGGATGACGTAGTCGCCGGGCTCGACGTTGGTGACGCCCTCTCCGACCGCGGCCACGGTGCCGGCCGCCTCATGACCGAGCAGGAACGGGAAGTCGTCATTGATCCCGCCTTCCCGGTAATGCAGGTCGGTGTGGCAGACCCCGCAGGCCTGGATGTCCACCAGCGCCTCTCCGGGTCCTGGGTCCGGGACGAGAACCGTCTCAACGGTCACCGCCTCGCCCTGGGCGCGGGCAACGACACCACGTACCTCATGAACCATGGGGAAAACCCTATGTTGCAGGCGTCGTGACCGCGGGACCGGGATGGCGCCCGGCTTGCCGACGACGGAGACTGTTTGCCAGGAGGGGACGACGTGAGCGGAGCCACCCAAGCGCTGCTGACCGGAGCAGACGTATCGGTCACCAGCATCGCCTGCCCCGGGGATGGCACGACTTCGGTGCAGGAACTCGTCGGATCGAGCATGTACGAGCTGTGCCTGGTGCGGTCTGGATCGTTCCTGCTGCGTGGCAGCGTGGTCGAGGGCAGTGCGGTCGAAGTGTTCGCCGATCCGACGGTGTGCCTGTTCGGTGCGCCCGAGCACGTGGTGGAAGTCACCCATCCTCGCCCGGGAGGTGATCTCGACACGTGCGTCTTCCTGTCCGAGGAGGTGCTGGCCTCCCTCGGAGGAGTCAGCGGGTTGCCTGCCCTGTCCCCTCGCACCCGCGAGGTCTCGTGGCTCCACCGACGTCTGCTCGCCCTGTGCTGGCGGGATGACACGGACTCACTGGCCGTCGAGGAGACAGCCCTCGCGCTGTTCGTCGCGGCGCTGGAACAGGCTGAGCCGGGCCGTTGGCATGCCGGACGTCCTCAGGCTCGTGACCGCCGCCGGTTGGCCGACGAAGCGCGCGCAGCGCTGGTGGCCGACCCGACGATTGGGCGGGTCGTCGACCTGGCGCAGATGCTCGGGTGTTCCCCGCACCATCTCAGCAGGCTCTTCCGTGCGGAGACCGGGCACGCCCTGGCCCAGTTCCGAACTGCCCTGCGCATAGAGCTGGCCCTCGAGCGGGTGATGCAGGGCGAGCACAAC
>JACCUM010000382.1 GCA_013811805.1 Geodermatophilaceae bacterium
CGTCGGCCCGGGCCCGGGGCCGGCACACCGGGCGCCCGCCCAAGCTCACCCCGGCCCAGGCCAGCCAGGTCCGGGCGCTGCGCGCGGGCGGCGAGACGATCTCCGAGCTGGTCGCCGGGTACGGCGTCTCCCGCGCCACGATCTACCGGGCATTCAACAGCGCCGAAACGACCTGAGCATGGACTCGACCGTGGCCCGGCTCGACGGGCCGGCCTGTGCTCGTACCCGCACGCCCTGACTCGGGCCGGTCACACTTTGCACTTGGCCGGAGCTTCGAGGGGGGTCCCCGGGCCGTCAGCCTCGATCGCTCCAGGAGCTCGCTACCGATGGATCCCGTTGCGATGTTCCCCACGGGCCTAGTCGGATCCGTGGGGGGCTTTGCCGAGACTTCTGGGCCGTCCTGCGATGAGAGTGCGGTGGAGTCAAGGGCCGACTCTGTGGGGCCCGGCTTGAGTTGGCTGCTCAGGGGCGATCCAGGCGAACCCACGCGACTGCCGTATCCATGTCAGGCTATGCCGGTGTCGGTGGGAATGGTGTTCAGGGCAACAGACGGAGTGCTCGCCGTTGCTGACGGTCGGCTGACGGGGCCTGAACTCGTCGCGGGAAGACAATAAGACTGTTTGTGCACCGGGGGAACTGCGGATCGTCGTCATCATCACCGGGGCCCTAACGCGTTGTTCGTCGACGGGGAGAAGGGGAAGCTCGTCACCCAGCTTTGGTTACGTGACGAG
This sequence comes from Geodermatophilaceae bacterium, assembly GCA_013811805.1. Taxonomy (GTDB): domain Bacteria; phylum Actinomycetota; class Actinomycetes; order Mycobacteriales; family Geodermatophilaceae; genus JACCQS01. Next base: position 732 of record JACCUM010000382.1, read on the forward strand.
AGGATGGCTCGGTGCACCGTCAGATGTCTGGTCCAGCCAGATGGCTGCGGCGTCTTGTCGTTCGATTGATCGGAGGTGGCGTGTACTGCTTCCGAGTTCCGTTTCGAATGTCTGACCAGTCGATGCTCGGCATCACGCACCGCGAGTATGAGCTGCTCAACCGCCACGGCACTCGCGTCTGGTTATCATCGACTGATCCTGAGCAACCACTGAGCGACGCCACGAGTCTCGTCATCCGAGGCGAAGGCTTTGCCAACGCCGCGGAGGCTTCGGGGGAGGGTGAGGTATGGCGTGACGTCATCTCGCGCGCACTGGCCCGCCTGCATCTGGCGGCTGACTTCGGGGATCGTCGCCCTCCGGCGGCCTAACGAGCGAGGGCGAGAAGTATTGGTCAGCCGTGGAGGGTCGACCGGTACTTGCAGACACGCCAGGGGTGACCGTTTACAGGTGTAATCCCAGCATCGCTTTTATGCGGATGGAAGCGAAGGGATGCCGCCGGCCTTCCTCTGAGCAGACTGATCAAGTATTCCGAGCCGCTTCCGACCTAGGTGAACGGCTTACCCCAGTTGAGCGACTCGCGTTCGACCTCTTCAGCGGCTCGTTCTTTCAACCGTCGGCCGACGCCCGCCTGTTGATGCTCACCATGGCCCTTGAGACCCTGATCGATCCTCGACCCCGATCCCTTGCAACCCAAGTGCATGTCGCCGAATTGATCGCCGCGACGCGGGCTTCCCTCTTGACGACTGCGGAGCGTGACTCGCTCGCGGGAAGCTTGAGCTGGATGCGCACAGAATCGATTGGGCAACCCGGACGCAGGCTAGCAAGAACCCTTGAACCGCGCCGCTACATGGACCTTTCACCCTCCAAGTTCTTCACTCTCTGCTATGAAATGCGTAGCGCACTTGTTCATGGGCACGCTCCCCGGCCTACGATGATTGAAGTCGACCGTCTTGCCGCGAACTTGACGGTCTTCCTCGGGCACCTATTGAGTGGCGAATTATTGATCGCCGTCTCTGATTGATGGAGCCTGGCTGCCCTGGCGCCTGGCTCCCGGAGATACTTGGCCGATTCGTGTTGGAATACTTCGCACACGATCTCAGGGTGGACGTCGTGCGTGGAGATCGGCGGACACGGGCATGACTGTGCACTTCCTACACAGATGTCTGCGGGTACTGTCGGAGGGCCCTACACCAACCAATGCGGCGGCTTCACGGTCGTGGGCGCGTACCCGGAAATGGACGAAGCGGGCGCTTCGCCAACGGACTCAGGATCCCCGAGAAAGTGTCCGCGATATTCATGGAGCTGGTGGCCGAAGACGACTTCACCCTGCCCGATCGCCGCTCGAAACGGTCCTGCTACGGCGCTGCCACTATCGAATCGGTTCGATTTCTAACGTCCGATAAGTGAGAAGGTTATCGGACCTCAGCGGCCGTGCCGGGAACACGCTGGCCCCGAAGGCGTTGGCCCGGCTGAAGCGCGTCCCGGATCACGACGACCTGAATGTGGCGCTCGTTTGGCGATCGGTCAGACCCAAGGGACTAGTCAGACGACAGGCGGAGGAAGTCCGATACCGAACTTTTCCCCGATCACGTGGGTAGTGATGCCGGTCCAGGCCAGACCATCACGCCGTCTGGTCCACCCACTGTCGAGGCGGCCCTTGCTGAATTGCTTATGGAGCTTCATCGCGTCCAGACCCAAGCCCGCAGGGTTGCACCGGGACCGCTGATCCATGTAGAGCCGCGCCGTCCCATCGGGCTCGCAAACGAGGTGGGCGCACGAGATGTTGTCATTCGGCATCCAGGACGGGCGATCCTCCCAGGGGAGGGTCTCCCCCTCGAAGTGCGGGACGGGCTGAACCACGTCTGGCACTTCCCAGCGCTCCATCAGCATCTCGATCACGCCAGGTCCGCCTACCTGGTCCCACCGTGCTGCCCGGCGGGGACGACGCGACGATTCCCGGGCTCGTCGGTCCGCCGCGGCTGCTGGTGGCCGTTCTCGTCCTGGCTGCGGTCATCGGCGTGCTGTGGCGGTGGGGCGGGCGCCAAACCCGCCGGCGATGGGCCGCGGACGGCGCGGGACCTCGGTCGGCAGGTGCGGGTACGGCCCCACGCCTACGCTGGCAGTGGAGTTGGCCGACCCTGGGTCTGGCTCTGGGCGCAGTACTGGTGCTGGGCTGGGTTCTGGCCGCGGTCGGCGGAGTCGACTTCGGGCCGAGCACCGTCGGTGCCTCGGCCGGGATCGCTGCCGGCGCCCCCAACTGGTGGTTGATCGCCTTTCTGCTGGGGATCATCGTCGGCGGCGGGGTCGCGGCCCGGGCAACGGGCGCCTTGGAGGCACGCGGTGAGACCAGGATCCGCTACCTCCGGCTGCTGGTCGGCGGCTCTCTGCTCGGAGCCGGCGGTTGGATCGCCGGGGGTTGCAACCTCGGGCACGGCCCGTCCGGCATGGCCCAACTCAACGTGTCGTCTCTCGTGGTCGTTCTCTGTATGGTCCTCGGGGTCGGTCACGTACGGGCCCTGACCCGGTCGAGCCCGCGCAGCCCCACCCGGGTCGGCAGCTGACCGAACCGGTCGGCAGTTGACTGGACTTACAGTGTCAACTTACAGTGTTAACCGACACCTTGTCGGGGTAGTTGAGGAGCTGTGAGCCACCAGTTGAGCCCGCTCTTGACCAGGCACCTACCCGGCGCGGTAGCCGAGTACCGCCGGATGAAGATCGCCGTTCTGGCTCCCCCCTGGCTCCCGGTGCCGCCAACCGGCTACGGCGGCATCGAATCTGTTGTCTCGTTGCTCTGCGAGCGCCTGGTTCACCGAGGACATCAGGTCACGTTGTTCGCCGCGCCCGGAAGCCGCTCCTCGGCCTCGGTGCACGAAGTTCTCGAGCTCTGCCATCCCGATGAGATCGGGCGCGCGCTGTACGAGGCCGACCACGTTGCCCGGGTGTTCCGCGCCGTAGAGGATGCGGCGCGCAGCCACCCCGGGTTCGATGTGATCCATGACCACAGCGGTTTCATGGCCCTGGCGATGGCCGATCGGATCGCCACCCCGCTGGTGCACACGTTGCACGGGCCGTTCGAGCCGGCCACCAGCCGCTTCTACCGCCAACACGCCGACAAGGCCCACATCGTGGCGATCAGCCAGGCACAACGCGCGTCGGCACCGCCCGGAGTGCCGATCGCCGAGGTCATCCCCAATCCGATCGACGTGGCCGCCTGGCCCTTCCAGCCGGACAAGGACAACTACCTGCTCTGGCTCGGCCGGATGCATGAGACCAAGGGACCGCACCGGGCCATCGCCGCTGCCCGCGAGGCCGGCGTGCCGCTGGTGCTGGCCGGACCGGTCCAACCGGGGCAGGAGTCCTTCTTCCAGGCAGAGGTGGCCAAGCACGTCGACGGCGACCGTGTGCGGTACGTCGGGGAGGTGGGCGGACGTCACAAAGCCGACCTGATCGCCCACGCGCGCGCCCTGCTCATGCCGATCACGTGGAACGAGCCGTTCGGGATGGTGATGGTCGAGGCGCTGTCCTGTGGCACGCCGGTGATCTCCTTCGCCCAGGGCGCCGCAACCGAAATAGTCCGCGAGGGGGTCACCGGATTCCTGGTGCGCGACGAGCAGGCTATGGGCGCCGCGGTGGCCCGACTGCCTGAACTGGACCCCCGAAACTGCCGGGCTGACGTGGCCCGGCGCTTCAGCGTCGATCAGGTTGCGGCCGCATATGAAGGTGCCTATCGGCGCGCGGGCGCGCGTACCGCACTGCTGCCCTCACATCCGGTTGGAGTCACGATGACCGGGCCGGTTCGGTCGGCCGCCCGAGGCCAATTGGCGCCGACGGCGGGATGATCCGCGGTTCTCCGTTCGCTACGAATGCAGTGCTTCTACGATGCACGCGTGCGGGAGCTGAGCATTCAGGGCGCGTGCGTTTGGGGTGCGTGCATGCAGGGTGCGCGCGGTCGCGGTGCAACCGGCCGTCGGTAGCCCGGCGGGCGAGCCGGCCACCCAGGTGATGGATGCGGTCACCCTGGTGGAGGGCTCCACGTTTGCGGTGTCCGGCCGGTCCGGCGACATGAACCCCGACTTCGCCCAGGGCCTGTTCTTCAGCGACACCAGGATCGTGTCCGCCTGGCAACTGCTGGTCGCTGGTGCGCCGGTTCAGCACCTGACTCTCTTGGCCGGAGACCCCTACCGGGCTACGTTCCTAGGCCGGGTTGCGCCGCGTGGTTCCCAGACGGAGCTGCTGGTGGAGCGCCATCGGTACATCGGCAACGGGATGCGCGAAGACCTGGTTCTGTGCAATCTGGGGAACCAGGAGCTGCGCACCACCGTGTCTGTGGCGCTGGCAGCCGACTTCGCGGACGTCTTCGCAGTGAAGGACTCCCGGGTCCAGTACCCGGGTGAGTTGGCCAGCGACGCCGACGGAGATTCGCTGCGCCTCGGTTTTCGAGACGGGAACGCTCACCGCGGAGTTCGCATCTCGGCAGCGGGCGCAGTCGCGGCGAGAAACGGATTGCACTTCGAGGTGACCGTGCCACCCCGGGGTACCTGGAGCGCCAGCGTGCTGGTCGTCCCCAGCCTGGACGGTCATGAGCTACCGCCGTCCTTCCCGCTCGACCGGCCGGTGTCGGAGTCGGTTCCGGCGCAGCGTGTACGCACCTGGCGCGGCGGCAGCATTCGGATCGACTCCGATGATGTGGAACTCCGGCGCACGCTGCGGCGCAGCATGCAGGATCTGGGTGCCCTGCGGATCGCGGATCCGGAGCATCCGGACGAGATAGCGGTCGCGGCCGGGGCCCCGTGGTTCATGGCCCTCTTCGGCCGGGACTCGCTGCTCACCTCGTACCTGGCCCTGACGATGGAGCCGGATCTGGCCGTGGGCACGCTGCGAGCCCTTGCCCGTACGCAGGGCCGCCGGGAGGAGGCGAGCACCGAGGAACAGCCGGGACGGATCTTGCACGAGACCCGGTTGGGACTGGACTTCCCGCTCATACAGGGTGGTGGAAGCGTCTACTACGGCACGGCCGATGCAACTCCGCTGTTCGTGGTGCTGCTGGGGGAGCTGTGTCGCTGGGGTGCCCGCGCGGTTGACGTCGACGAACTGCTGCCGCACGCCGACCGGGCGCTGGCCTGGGTCGAGCACTACGGCGACCGCGACGGCGACGGCTTCGTGGAATACCAGCCGATGACCAGCAAGGGCCTGGCCAATCAGGGCTGGAAGGACTCCTTCGACGGGATCAACTTCGCCGACGGTTCCCTGGCGCAGGCCCCGATCGCATTGTGCGAAGTGCAGGGCTACGTGTACGCCGCCTACCTGGCCCGGGCTGAGATCGCCGAGGCACGGGGCGACACCGAGACGGTCGCTCGATTCTCCGATCGGGCCGCTGCGCTGAAGCGCTCGTTCAACGAAGCCTTCTGGCTCCCGGACCGGGGCTGGTTCGCCGTCGGCCTGGATCGTGACAAGCGCCCGATCGATTCCCTGACCTCGAACATCGGGCACTGCCTGTGGAGCGGGATCGTCGACGAGGACAAGGCGCCGCAGGTGGCCCAGCACCTGATCTCGCCGGAGATGTTCAGCGGGTGGGGAGTTCGTACCCTGGCCTCGTCGATGGCTGCCTATAACCCGATGAGCTACCACAACGGTTCGGTCTGGCCGCACGACAGCGCCTTGGTCGCCACCGGGCTGATGCGGTACGGCTTCGTCGAGTCGGCCCAGCGGATCGCCGTGGGACTGCTCGAGGCCGCTGTCAGTTTCGGTGGGCGGCTACCCGAGCTGATGTGCGGGTTCGACCGCGCGGACTATCCGGAGCCGATCGGGTACCCGACCTCCTGTTCGCCACAGGCCTGGGCCTCGGCGACCCCGATGCAGCTGGTCCGCATGCTGCTCGGACTGGAACCGGCGATCCCCGAACGGCGGGTGTCGCTGGCACCGGCCTGGCCTGACCAGTTCGGGGCGTTGACGATCCACGATCTGCAACTCGAGGGGGCCGCGATGACCTTGCAGGTGGATCACGCCGGTGTTCGGGTCGTGGGGCTGCCCGAAGACATCGCCGTACAGGTGCGGCCGCGTTCGGGCTGAGGCAGGGTGCCGCCTACCGCGCTCTGGGGCCCGCCGCGCGGGACGGCAGTGTGACTTCTACCGCAGCAGGCGGATCCCGAGCTCGGCGATCAGCCCGCGGCAGGCTTCCTCGACCAGGTCCAGCGCGTGCTGAAAGGCGGCGTCGCCCATGCCGTACGGGTCCGGGACGCCCAGACCGTGCTCACCGCCTGGGACGAAGTCCCGCAGCAACGCCACCTCCGGGCGGTGCTCGGGCTGCGTCCGGCGCAGCAGCCGCTCGATGTCGCTGAGATTTGCGGTGTCCAGGCCGACGAGAAGGTCGTAGTCGGCGAGCCGGTCCGAGGTCAGCTGCTGGGCGCGGTGCCGGCTGGCGTCGTAGCCTCTGGCGGCCAGCGCCCGTACCGATCCCGGGTTCGCCGGGTTGCCGATGTGCCAGTCGCCGGTCCCGGTGCTGGCGACAGTGACCCGGTCGCCCAGCTCGGCTTCCTCGAGCAGTGATCGGGTGACGACCTCGGCCATCGGAGAGCGGCAGATGTTGCCCAGACACACGAAGCAGATCCGGTACGGCTCAGGCACCCGCCCAGGAAACCAGATGCCTCTTTGCCTACCTGACGACGCGACACGCCGCAGGCGGAGACGGCGTGTCGGCGCGCCAGGTAGGCAAAGGGGGGTGTCCTCCGATCCGGGAAACCAGATGAGCGGCGCTCGCCTGCCCAAGTAGGGTTTCCTGATATGCAGCAGATTGACTCGTCGTTCACGGCCTTGCCCCTTCGAGAGCTCGCCGATGCCTCGCTGAGCCGGGCCAGGGAACTCGGCTGTACCCACGCCGACCTCCGCGTCGAGCGGCTGCGAACCCAGAACATCAGCCTGCGCGATGCCCGGCTGGAGTCGGCCACCGACGGGGAGGACGCGGGGCTGGCCGTCCGCGTCGTCCACGAGGGCACCTGGGGTTTTGCCGCCGGAATGGCGCTGACCACCG
>JACCUM010000388.1 GCA_013811805.1 Geodermatophilaceae bacterium
CGCGGGCCGCCGGGATCCACCTGGTCCTGGCCACCCAGCGCCCGAGCGTGGACGTGGTCACCGGGCTGATCAAGGCCAACGTCCCGAGCCGGCTGGCCTTTTCCACCTCGAGCCTGACCGACTCCCGCGTGATCCTCGACCAGCCCGGCGCGGAGAAGCTGATCGGAATGGGCGACGCGCTCTACCTGCCGGTCGGAGCGGGGAAACCTGTGCGGGTGCAGGGCGCCTTTGTCGGAGACGCCGAGATCGAGGCGATCGTGGCGCACTGCAAGAAGCAGGGGCAGCCGGACTACCGCGAAGACGTCGTCACAGTGAGCCAGTCGACCAAGAAGGACATCGACGAGGACATTGGCAACGATCTGGATCTGCTCTGTCAGGCGATCGAACTCGTGGTCACCACACAGTTCGGGTCGACGTCGATGTTGCAACGGAAATTGCGAGTCGGCTTCGCCAAGGCCGGTCGGCTGATGGATCTCATGGAGAGCCGGGGGATCGTCGGCGCGTCCGAGGGCTCCAAGGCCCGCGACGTTCTGGTCAAGCCGGACGAACTCGACGCGATCCTCGACGCCCTGCGCGTCTGAGGCTGCTCAGGTCGGCAAAGGCGGCGCTGAGCGCTAGTAGTCTCGCGTCGTGACCCTCCCTCCCGTACCGTCGCCCGCCCGGGGACGGGAGATCGCGCTGCTCACGCTCGGCTGCGCCCGAAATGACGTGGATTCCGAGGAACTCGCCGGACGCCTGCACGCCGACGGCTACCAGATCACCGAGGACGCGCAGGGCGCGGACGCGGTGCTGGTGAACACCTGCGGATTCGTGGATGCCGCCAAGCGTGAGTCGGTGGAGACCCTGCTGGCAGCCAGTGACGGCACCGCCAAGGTGATCGCGGTGGGCTGCATGGCACAGCGGTACGGGTCGGAGCTGGCCAAGGAGTTGCCGGAAGCCACCGTGTTGTCCTTCGACGACTACGCGAACATCGGCGAGCGGGTCGACGACGTCCTGCAGGGCCGCGCGCTGACAGCGCATACCCCCTCCGACCGTCGCCACATCCTGCCGATCGCCCCGATCGACCGGGCTCCGGATGTGGTCCCGCCCGGACACGACTGGCTGCGCCGCCGTCGGTTGACCACCGGCCCATCGGCCTCGATCAAGTTGGCCAGTGGCTGTGACCGCCGGTGCAGCTTTTGCGCGATTCCGAGCTTTCGCGGGCGATTCGTCTCGCGCACGCCGGCCGAGATCCTGGCCGAGGCGAGCTGGCTGGCCGGGAACGGCGTGCGCGAAGTCATCCTGGTCAGCGAGAATTCGACCTCGTACGGCAAGGACTTCGGCGACCTGCAGGCCCTCGAGAAGCTGCTTCCCGAACTCGCTGCCGTGGACGGCATCATCCGGATCCGGGTCAACTACCTGCAGCCGGCCGAAGTCCGGCCGGGGTTGATCGAAGTCATCGGGTCGACGCCGAACGTCGCTCCGTATTTCGATCTGTCCTTTCAGCACTCCGCGCCGGGTGTGCTGCGCCGGATGCGTCGATTCGGTTCCTCCGAGCGCTTTCTCGAGTTGCTGGCCTCGATCCGGGAGGCCAACCCGCAGGCCGGCGTACGGACCAATGTCATCGTCGGCTTCCCGGGTGAGACCGATGCCGATGTGGAGGAACTCGAGGGTTTCCTGGACCAGGCCCGGATGGACGCCATCGGCGTCTTCGGATACTCCGACGAGGAAGGCACCGAAGCCGCTACCTACGACCAGAAACTGCCGCAGGATGTGATCGAGGAACGGGTACGGCGGCTGTCCGCACGCGTGGACGAACTGACCGCCCAGCGTGCCGAGGATCGGATCGGCACCCAGATCGAGGTGCTGGTGCATGCCGTCGGAAGTGAGGACTTCGGAGGTGACGAGGGTCAGGACATCGACCAGGGCACCGCCGAGGAGAACGACCAGGGCGCCGCCTGGGGGACCGCCGCGCACCAGGCGCCCGATGTCGACGGGCAGACCCTGCTTGCCGCACGAGAGGTCGGCGGCCGCTACGCCCCCGGCGATCTGGCGCTGGCAACTGTCGTCGACAGCCTGGGGATCGACCTCACTGCCCAGCCAGCCTGTGAACGTGTACCGGTATGAGCAATGTGGTGCCCGACCCGGCAGCCTCAGCGCCCGATCCAGTCCGAATCCTCAATTTGGCTAACGGCCTGACCATCCTGCGACTGGCCCTGGTCCCGGTGTTTGCCGTGTTCCTCCTGACCGGCGATGGGTCGGATGCCACCATGCGACTGGTTGCTGCGCTGGTGTTCGCCGGGGCGGTCATCACCGACCGCTTCGACGGCGTGATCGCCCGGCAGCGCAACCTGATCACCGAGTTCGGCAAGGTCGCCGATCCGATCGCCGACAAGGCGCTGATCGGAACCGCGCTGGTCGCCCTGTCCTTGCTGGACCTGCTGCTGTGGTGGGTGACCATTCTGATCCTCTTCCGCGAGGTCGCGGTCACCGTGCTGCGATTCTGGGTCATCCGGCACGGGGTGATCGCGGCCAGTCGAGGCGGGAAGCTCAAGACCGTCGTCCAGGCGGCCGCGATCGGGCTCTACATCCTTCCGCTGTCCGGGCCTTTGGGAACCGTGCGTTGGTGGGTGATGGCGCTGGCGCTGATCCTCACTGTGGTCACCGGAATCGATTACGTCGTACGGGCCCTGCGGCTTCGCCGGACGAGCGCTCGAGCCATGCAGCGGGCAGCGGAGGCGCGTAGTCAACGAACGCGCGAAGCGACATGAACGAGTCGTACGGAACGGGCGCGCGGATCAGCCGCGCCCGGATCAGCAGGGCGCGGATCAGCGGGGACCCCGACCTGAACTGGTGATGACAGCGAGCGCACCGAGTGATCCGGATTCTGTCCACCGGCTGCTGGTCACCCGCGGCTTGACCGTCGCGGTGGCCGAGTCACTGACCGGCGGCCTGCTCAGCGCTGCCCTGACCCGCTCGCCAGGCTCCAGTGCCACCTTTCGCGGCGGGCTGGTCGTCTACGCCACCGATCTCAAGGCCCGGCTCGCCGATGTTGCCCAGCCGCTGCTCGACGCGCAGGGTCCGGTCAGCGCGGATGTGGCGCAGGCTCTGGCCAACGGAGCGCGCCGGAAGCTCAGCGCTGATCTCGGGCTCGGGATCACCGGTGTCGCCGGCCCCGACCCGGTGGGGGACCATCCAGCAGGGACGGTCTTCCTCGCGGTGGCCGGTGCGGACACCGGGGCGGTGTCGCGGTTGGTGCTGGCCGGTTCCCGTTCCGAGATCCGAGAGGCGGCCGTGGCCGAAGCGCTGCGTCTTCTCGTCAGTGTGATCTGCTCATGAGCGTCGTCGTCGCGCCGGGGACCCGGAATACAGACCCCGCCTTCACGCGTTACGCCCTGAGCAAACGTCCGTGCCGTCGACCCGTCCATGCAGACCTCCGGGGTAGTGTCGAGCGCACTCTCAGGCGAGGAAGGGGGAGATAGCCCGTGACATTGATGCGAACAGCTCTGGGCCGGCGGTTGCGTTCACACCGAGAAGGTCAGCGACGTACCTTGCGTGATGTCTCCGGTAGCGCGCGGGTCAGCCTCGGGTACCTCTCCGAGATCGAACGCGGTCAGAAGGAAGCCTCGTCGGAGTTGCTGTCCTCCATCTGTGATGCCCTGGACCTGGAACTGGCCGACCTCCTCGCCGAGACCAGTGACGAACTGCGCGGCCCCGTCGACAGCTCCGATCTGCCCGCCGCCCAGCGTCTGGCCGAAGCACCGGTCCTCGAGGCCGTCGACGCCCTGATCGCCGCCTAAGCTGCGTCGATGATCTTCATCGTCGTGAAATTCACGATTCGTCCGGATCGGAGTCCGGAATGGCTCTCGCTCGTACAGGATTTCACCGAGTCCACCAGAGCCGAACAAGGCAACGTCTTCTTCGAGTGGTCCCACAGCGTCGACGACCCGCATCAGTTCGTTCTGGTCGAAGCGTTCCGCGATGCCGAGGCCGGTGGTGCGCACGTCAACTCCGAGCACTTCAAGACTGCGATGTCCTGGATGCCTGACGTGGTTGCCCGCAAGCCGGAGATCGTCAATGTCGAGGTCGCCCAAGATGGCTGGGGCGAGATGGGTGAGATCACCCCAACGCAGTGATCACCGCCGTGCTCGGCGGATCTGATCCAGATGAGCGTCCAGACGAGCCGGCTGTGACCTGAACATCCTTCTGAAGTGGCCCGGTGGCCAACCCTGAGCCGGACCACCAACTATCATGGGGGGTACTCCCATGAACACTGCCTCTTCCGTGCTGGCCGCGGAACACTCCCTCACGTCCGCCGACGGTCTGCCCTCGGCGGTTCGCTCCGACCTGCGCAACCTGGCGATCGTGGCGCACGTCGACCACGGCAAGACCACGCTGGTCGATGCGCTGCTGCGCCAGTCAGGAGCCTTCCGCGCCAATGAGCAACTCACCGACCGGGTCATGGACTCAGGTGACCTGGAGCGGGAGAAGGGCATCACGATCCTGGCCAAGAACACCTCCCTGGTCTGGCGCGGCACCACCCTCAACATCGTCGACACCCCCGGCCACGCCGACTTCGGCGGCGAGGTGGAACGGGCGCTGACCATGGTCGACGGCATCGTCCTGCTCGTGGACGCGGCCGAGGGCCCGCTCCCGCAGACCCGCTTCGTGCTGCGCAAGGCACTGGAGCGTGACCTTCCGGTCATCCTTGCGGTCAACAAGATCGACCGCCCGGACGCGCGGGTGACCGCGATCGTCGACGACGTCTACGAGCTGTTCATGGACCTCGAAGCAACCGACGATCAATTGGACTTCCCGATCGTCTACTGCTCGGGGCGCGAGGGCACCGCCACTCTCGACATCGATGCTCCGGGGTCGGACCTTTCCGCACTGTGCCAGACGGTGCTCGACACCATCCCGCCCCCGACCTACACCGAGGGCGCGCCACTTCAGGCGTGGGTCACCAACCTCGACGCGAATCCCTATGTCGGGCGGCTGGCGTTGTGCCGCATCGTCGAGGGCACTATCAGCAAGGGTCAGGCCGCTTCCTGGTGCCGCGTCGACGGCAGCATCGACCGGGTCAAGATTTCCGAACTCTTCCTCACCCAGCACCTGACCCGCGTTCCGGTCGAGCATGCTCGTCAGGGCGACATCGTGGCCGTGGCTGGAATCGCCGACATCACGATCGGCGAGACCCTGGCTGACCCGGACGATCCGCGGCCGCTTCCGCTGATCACGGTGGACGAGCCGGCACTGTCCATGACGATCGGCATCAACACCTCCCCGCTGGCCGGCCGCGATGGTACGAAGCTCACCGCACGCCAGGTCAAGAACCGGCTGGACTCCGAACTCGTCGGTAACGTCAGCCTCCGGGTCGAGCCGACCGACCGACCCGACGCCTGGGAGGTGCAAGCCCGCGGCGAGCTGCAACTGGCGATCCTGATCGAGCAGATGCGACGCGAGGGATTCGAGCTGACCGTAGGAAAGCCGCAGGTCGTCACGCGTGAGATCGAGGGCAGACGTCACGAGCCGGTGGAGCGAGTCACCATCGACGTGCCCGAACCGCACCTCGGCTCAGTCACCCAACTGCTGGCCGGGCGCAAGGGCCGGATGACCAACATGGTCAACCACGGCTTGGGCTGGGTGCGACTCGACTATCTGGTCCCGGCCCGCGGCCTGATCGGATTCCGCAACGAGTTTCTTACCAACACGCGCGGGACCGGTGTGCTCAGTCAGGTCTTCGAGGGCTTCGAGCCGTGGTTCGGCGAGATCAACCTGCGCAACACGGGCTCGTTGGTCGGCGATCGCACCGGTCCAGCCACGACGTTCGCGATGATGAACCTGCAGGACCGGGCGGTGATGATGGTCAGTCCCGGGACCGACGTCTACCAGGGGATGATCGTCGGCGAGAACAGCCGAGTCGGCGACATGGACGTCAACGTCGCCAAGGAGAAGAAGCTCACGAATATGCGGCAGTCGGCCGGCGACGAAACCGTGAAACTGTCACCGCCGCGGCTGCTGTCCCTCGAGCAGGCGCTTGGCTTCATCTCTCCGGAGGAATGCATCGAGGTCACTCCGAAGCACCTCCGGCTGCGCAAGGTCCACCTCGATCCGCATGTTCGGGCCAGATCCGCCCGCCGCGCCAACGCCGCAACCTGACCGAGTCATCAGGCCGGCCGCAGGCTCACCCCGACGGGTCGAGCCCCGCTGCTGAGTCGCGTTCCTGACGGGTCGGCGGGTCAGCACCAGGGCGAGCGCAGCTCAGTCCAGCCACCAGGGCAGCGCTGGTCAGGACCGTGTGCAGTTCTGCATCCTCGAGCTTGTCAAGTCCGTGCCGGTGTAGCCGGCCCCGGTCAGCGAGGGCGCTCAGCAGTCCGGCGGTGAAGGCGTCCCCGGCTCCGACGGTGTCGACGACCGGGCCCGGGCGGGCCGGTACCGAAAGCGCGGGCCTGCCCGGTCGATAGGCGCGGGCGCCGAGCGCTGAGGCGGTCAGTACGACCAGCGCCGGGCCGGCTGTCGACCAACGCAGCGCGGCCGCATCCGGGTGGTGATCGGGATAGAGCCTGTGCAGGTCATCGGCACTGACCTTGACGATGTGAGCAAGCCTCACCAGCCTCTCGACGAGCGCCCGGGTGCGGCCGGGATTCTCGACCAGGGCCGGGCGCAGGTTGGGATCCAGGCTGATCAGCACCGCACCGCGTTGTCTCTCGCGCAGCACGACCTCGGCGATCGGGCCGGCACCAGGGTCACGCCACGACGAGATCGAACCGACGTGCAGAGCGCGGGTCTCCTCGGGCAGGGGATCGGGCAGTTCCGAGCGCTGCCACCCCCAGTCGGCCGTGCCCTGAACGTAGAACTCGTAGTCGGCTGCACCCGGCGAGTCCAAGCTGACCACCGCGAGCGTCATGGGCTCAGCGACACTGATGCTCAACCTCAGGTCGACCCCGGCATCGGCTAGGTGCGTGCGCAGTAGGTCGCCGAAATGTCCGGTGCTCAGACGAGCGAGCAACGCCGTCGGGATCCCCAACCGGGCGGCACCGACGGCCACGTTGACCGGGCTGCCACCCGGATGGGCCTGATAACCGGCCGCACTGCCGTCGCTGATCAGGTCGAGCACCGCTTCACCGCATACGATGAGCACCGGAAAACCCTAGTCTCGACGGAGCAGACACCAACGGACCCGCCGGTACGGCGCATGGCACGATGGAGCCCGCTGGCGGATCAGCTCGCGACCGCACAGATACGGCGTCGACACCGCCCGGGGAGAGGACTCGCATGGCCAACCCGTTCGTGAAGGCCTGGAAGTACTTCATGGCCGCCTTCGGTGCCAAGGTCGAGGAGAGGGCCGATCCCAAGATCCAGATCCAGCAGGCCATCGAGGC
>JACCUM010000392.1 GCA_013811805.1 Geodermatophilaceae bacterium
GGGTGGTAGTCGACCTTGCGCGGCACGAAGGAGCAGATCACGAAGTTCGGGCCCTCGAAGGTTTGGTGCACCGTCGGTGGCTGGTGCACCCGGCCGGTGATCGGCTCGAAGTCAGCGATGTTGAATGCATATGAGTACAGGTTCCCGTCCCAGCCGACCACGTCGAAGGGATGTTGGGCGTAGGTGAACTTCGTCCAGCCCACGCCGCCGTTGTGGTCCGAAGAACGATGCTGTACAAGGACTTCGACATCCTCGCCGGTTGCTGTGAACGGCTCCGTCGGACCGCGTAGGTCGCGCTCGCAGTACGGCGCGCTCTCCAGGAACTGCCCACGAGCGGACAGGTAGCGCTTGGGTGGTCCGATGTGCCCGGTGGCCTCGGTGCTCAGTGTCCGCAACGGTTCAGGGCCGGTCGGGACGATCCGATAGGTGGTGGATGTCGGAATCACGACATAGTCGCCGGGGCCGATGTCCAGGGCGCCCAGTACGGACTCGAAGCGCGCCGTACCACTCTCCACGTACACGCACTCATCGCCGATCGCGTTGCGGTACAACGGAGATGGGGTGTCGGCCGACGCATATGAGATCCGGCAGTCGGCGTTTGCCAGCAGGTGTTGGCGGCCGGTGATCGCATCGGAGCCGGGAGCGTCCAGTTTGTGCGTGACGAAGTGCCGTGGCTTCAGCGGATAGTTGGACTGTCGGGTCCACTGTGGACCGTCGAAGGGCTCACTGTGCACGATCGCCGTTGGGAGGTGCTCGTGGTAGAGCAGCGCCGAGTCCGCGGAAAAGCCTTCGACGCCCATCAGCTCCTCGGCGTACAGCGTGCCGTCGGGCTTGCGAAACTGGGTGTGCCGCTTGTGCGGAATGGCTCCGACCTGACGGTAATACGGCATGTCCGAGACCCCTTTCTCGATGCAGCGACGGCTGACACCAGTGCATGTCCGCTTAGCGGACACGAGTGTCCGCTGGATACCCGCTCAGCGTGCGCTAGCGTCACGGGCCGTGTCAACACCCGACTCGGAGCCGGCTCCATCGATCCCGGTACGCCAGGCTGCCTCGACATCGCTGACCGGCCTGTTCGGCGCGCTGGTCGACGACGCAGCCCTGTTCCCGCCCGGCGATGCCGCGATGGCAGACGCACTCGCTGCTCACCCGCATCACCTGGCTGGAACCTACGGCTTCATGGTCGGCCGCTTCCTGTGTCCGGCTTCACGCGTGCCGGAACTGGCCCAGGCCTGGTCGCGACGTGAGCCGCTGACTGTGGGCCTGATCGCCGACACCGGCCTCGCCGGCCTGAGCGACGCGATCACGCAGATCGTCACAGATCCGCAGCTGGACCTCGGAGCGGTGGAGATCGTGGTGCCACCCGGATCTCCACCGGAAACCCTCGACGACATCCTGGCCGCGCTGCCCGGGGTGACCGGGTACGTCGAACTGCCTCGGGGCCAAGACTGGTCGGCCGATCTCGACGCCATCGCCGCGGCCGGACGCGAGGCGAAGTTCCGCACCGGTGGGGCCAGCAGCGGCGCGGTTCCGACGCCGGAAGAACTCGCCGCCTTCATCACGGCTTGCGTCGCCCGCCGGGTGGCGTTCAAGTGCACGGCGGGGCTGCACCACGCGATCTGTGGAATCGAGGACGAGGCGGGCAACACCCAACACGGATTCCTCAACGTGCTGCTGGCCACCCACGCCGCCGTACTCGGTGAGGACGACGGGGAGATCGTCGGCTGGCTCCGAGAGGGCAGTACGGAGGTGATCGTGCATGCCCTGGGCGCCATGCACGAGCACGACGCGCGGCGGGTTCGTACCAGCTTCATCGGTTTCGGATCCTGCTCGGTCACCGAACCCGTCGACGAGCTGACCGCCCTGGGCCTGCTGTGAGTGAGCATCGCAGCGAGGAACGAGCGAGGAGCGGAGCGAGCGCGCGAGCCATGACACCGAGCGAGCCTGCCGTCGCTTCGCATACCTGGGTGGCGGTGCCGGAGGGCAGCGACTTTCCGGTCACGAACCTGCCGTACGGCGTGTTCTGTCCGAACAACGGCAGCCGCCCCAATGGGGGCGGTGGTGGACGGCGGATCGGGGTGGCCATCGGCGACCAGATCCTCGACCTCTCCGCGGCGGCGGCTCGCGGGCTGATCGACGAGCCGTCGCAGATGCTGCGCGCCGACAGCCTCAACCAGTTCCTGGCCAGCGGTCGGCCGGAATGGGATCGGATCCGCGCCAGGGTCACCCAACTGCTGTGCGAAGAGTCCCAGCGCGGGGCCGTCGAACGGATGCTGATCCCGCAGGCCGACGCCGAGATGTGCTTGCCGTTCGAGGTTGCCGACTATGTCGACTTCTATGCCTCCATGGACCACGCCTTGAACGTCGGCGCGATCTTCCGGCCCGATTCCCCTGCACTGCCGGCCAATTGGAAGCACCTGCCGATTGGCTACCACGGCCGGGCCGGGACCGTCGTGGTATCCGGAACCGACGTCGTACGCCCGAGCGGGCAGCGCAAGCCGGCCGATGCGCAGGCGCCGACGTACGGTCCCTCGCAGCGCCTGGACATCGAGGCCGAGGTCGGGTTCGTCGTGGGTACGCCATCCGAACGCGGCGCCCAGGTGTCCATCGGGGGGCTGGCCGACCACGTCTTCGGGGTCGTGCTGCTCAACGACTGGTCGGCGCGGGACATCCAGGCGTGGGAGTACGTTCCGCTCGGCCCGTTCCTCGGCAAGTCCTTCGCCACGACGATCTCGCCTTGGGTGGTACCACTGGCCGCACTGGAGGCGGCGCGGATCGCCGGGCCGGCCCAGGAGCCGGAGCCGTTGCGGTACCTCCGCCGCGCCGAGGACTGGGGGCTGGACCTGAGCATCGAGGTCGACTGCAACGGGACGGTGATCTCCCGGCCGCCCTTCGCCACGATGTACTGGACCGCAGATCAGCAATTGGCGCACCTCACGGTGAACGGCGCCAGCCTGCGGACCGGGGACCTGTTCGCTTCGGGAACGGTGTCCGGGCCCGAACCCGGTCAGCGGGGGTCCTTGCTGGAGCTGTCCTGGTCGGGCCGGGATCCGGTCACGCTGGGGGATGGCAGCACCCGCTCCTTCCTGGAAGACGGGGACACGGTCACCCTGCGAGCCAGCGCTCCTGGCCTCGGGGGTACGCGGATCGGCTTCGGAACCTGCACCGGCACGATCCGCCCCGCCAGCTGAGGGACTTTCTCCGGAGAAAGTGCGGTGTGGCGCCGAGCAGAAGTGACTTTCTCCGGAGAAAGTGCGGTCCGGGGTTGATGTGCGGTGCCGATCCGGTCAGGAGAGGGCGGCGCGGATCTCGTCGGCAGCCCGTACGACCCGTTCGCCGACCTCGGCGGCGGCCAACTCCCCGAGTGTGATCACTCCGACGCTGGCCCGGAGGTCGCTCACGCCGGTGACCGGCGCCGCGATTCCGTGGGCTCCCGGTTGCAACTCGCCGCTGGTCGCGATATATCCGGGTTCGGCAGGGGAGTCGAGGGCCAGGATCGCCAGGCCGGCAGCGCCGCGGTTGAGTGGGTGGCGGGAGCCGACCCGGTACGCGACGTGGTAGTCGGTCCAGGACGGTTCGATCACGGCGACCGCCAACGCTTCCCCGCCGTCGGTGATCGTGAGATGTGCGGTGGCGCCGACGTCTTCGGCCAGCCGGCGCAGCGGACCGGCGGTGGCCTCGCGCAGCAGCGGGTGGATGCGCTGGGCCAGGTGCAACACTCCCAGGCCCAACCGCCAGCGGCCGTCGGCGTCACGGTGCACCATGCCCTGCCGAGCCAGTGCGGTGATCAACCGGTAGACGACCGGGCGATGAGTCTGCAGCGCATCGGCCAGCGCGGTGACGGTCATCGGCATCGAGGCATCGGCCAGCAGTCGGAGCAGACGTAGACCCCGCTCCAAAGACTGTGAGGTTTCGGCCGCCACGCAGGCGACCCTAGGCCAGCCGCTCCCGCAAGGCAGGTGCCCGCCACGCGTGCGTTTCCCGCTCCAGGACAGCGGCAGGCGTCGCACCTAGCCTGCGCTGGCTTAGCGAGAGCCCGACCCGGCCTGGAGTGGGGCTAGGTCGCGACAAAGGCGCTGACGGCCTCGTACGCCGCGAGCACCGCGAAGGCGGCGAACAGAACCGCTGCCGTACGGCGAACCAGCCGCAGGGGCAGCCGCGTGATCAGTTTCGACCCGACGAAGACGGCGAGCGCCGCGATCAGCAACAAGGCGGCGAGGGCTCCGACGAACACAGAGAGCGGAGCGTCGTAACGGGCAGCAAGACCAGCCGTAGCCAGCTGGGACAAGTCGCCCCATTCCGCCAGGAACGTGATCCCGAACGAAGCCAGCGCGATCCGCCAGGCCGGCCATGCCTTGTGTTCGTCCTGCGTCGAGCCTCCGCCCTCGCCAGCGCCCCAGCCATCGCGGGCCCCGCCGGCCACGCTGGCGTCGCCGGCTGAGCGCCACAGCACAACAGCGCCGCCGGCGAACAGCATGGCGACCCCGATGGCAACCCATTGCCGCGGCAAGAGGGAGACCAGCGACCCCGCAGCTACCGCGATCGCGGTCTGCAGGGCGAATGCCGCGCCGACCCCGGTCAGGACCGGCAGCGGCCGGAACCGACTGGCCAGCACCAAGGTCGCGAACATGGTCTTGTCGGGCAGCTCGACCGGCGCAACCAGCACACAGGCGGTGAACACGACCGAGAAGATCATCGCTGGGGAGGATCTGCGCTGCCGAGAGCGAAGAGCCGATGGGCCTGCGCAGTTGCTGCTCGCAGCACCTCCTTGACCGGTAGGTCGAGCCGTTGCGCGGCGCGGGCGACGTCCTCGTACTCAACGCTGACGTTGACCACCCGGCCGTCGTCGCGGGCGAGTTTCACGCCGATCTGCTCACCCTGGACGCGGACGCTGGCCTGCTCCCGGTCCAGGGCGTACTTGCCGACCGGGATGCGGCGCAGGCCGATGGTCGAGGTACGCGCGAAGATCTGCTTGCGCACGGCAGCCTCGGCGGTGGGGGCGCACAGCGCGTGCAGCGTGTAGGCCGGGCGGCCCTTCTTCATCAGGATGGGGGTCAGCCAGGCATCCGAAGCCCCGGCGGTGAGCAGAGCTGCCAACACGTCGGGCCACAGCCGCGGGTCCATGTCGTCCAGATTGGACTCCAACAGAACTGCTGTACCGGAATCCGGCTGTCCCACCGGCTCACCCAGGACGAGCCGTACGATGTTGGCGACCTCATCGACGTCGCGGCTACCGGCTCCGTGCCCGACCGTACGTACCCGCATCTGGGGCATCTCCTGCCACCGGGTCACAGTGGTCGCCAGAAGTGCGGCGCCGGTCGGCGTACACATCTCGTACGGCGCCGGCCCGGACCAGACCGGAGCAGCGACATCTGAGAGCAGTTGCAACACAGCGGGTCCTGGGATCGGGATGAAGCCGTGCTCGCCGCGGCTCATCCCGCTGCCCAACGACACGGGTCCGGCGGAGAGTTCGGTCAGCCCGAGCGCATGCAGTCCGGCACAGACGCCGACGACGTCAGCGATCGCATCCAGGCCGCCCACCTCGTGGAAATGCACCTGCTCCGGCGTCGTCCGGTGTACGTCGGCCTCGGCTCCGGCCAACCGGGAGAAGGCGTCCAGGGCGCTTCGGCGGATCGGCTCGGCCAGCGGCGCGGATTCCAACTGGGCCCGGATGTTGGCCCAGGTACGGGTGACCGTGGAGCGTGGGGCCTTGACGTCCACCTTGGTCGCGGCCAGCCCATGTCGGGTTGTCGAGGACACGCTGAGGTGGACCGGCTCAACGCCAATGGCGTCCACGGCCTCCTGCATCACCGCCACCGCGGCCCCGGCATCGACCAGGGCGCCGAGCAACATGTCACCACTGGCACCGGCGGTGAGGTCCAGCCATCCGATCACGTGGGCGAGTATCTACGAATCGACTCAGGGGCATCCTGGTACGTACCTAGTGTTGCAATCTTCCCCTCATCCAGCCAAGGTCGGCGCCGGGGACGGCGCCCTGCCCGCCGACACTGGCTGGCCCGCGGATACCGCCGGATTAGGCTCGCGGCCATGCCAGGGGTCCCGCCGACGCGCTTTGCCTTCTTGGGCCCCGAGGGGACGTTCGCCGAGGCGGCGCTGCGCAGCCTGCCGGCTTTGTCCGGTGCGAGCGAAGCTGCGGGTCAGGCACTTCCGTCGGTCAGTGACGTACTCGACGCCGTACGCCGCGGTGAGGCCGATGCCGGCCTGGTGCCGCTGGAGAACTCCGTCGAGGGTTCGGTCGCGGCGACGGTGGACGGCCTTGCCACCGGTGAGCCACTGGTCATCGTTCGGGAGATCTTCCTACCGGTGACCTTCCCTCTACTGGTACGTGCAGGGACCGCTGTCGAGGACGTCCGTACCTTCGCCACGCACCCGCACGCCCATGCCCAGGTCCGGCAGCAACTCGCCTCGATCCTGCCCGATGTCGAGGTGATCGCGACGGCTTCGACCGCCGCAGCCGCAGAAGGAGTGGCCAAGGGCCGGTATGACGCCGCGGTCGCGTCACCGATCGCAGGCGCGCGGTACCGGCTCACCGTCGTACGCGACGACCTTGCCGACCACCAGGGCGCGGTGACCCGGTTCGTCTTGGTGTCCCGGCCCGCCCCACCGCCACCGCGAACCGGTCACGACAAGACGTCCCTTGCCGCGTTTATCGACGACGATCACACCGGCGCGTTGCTCGAGGTGTTGACCGAGTTCGCGATCCGCGGGATCAGCTTGACCCGCATCGAGTCTCGACCGACCAAGCAGCGGCTCGGTGTCTACTTCTTCTCCCTCGACTGTGAGGGACACATGGGGGACGAGCGGGTGGGCGAGGCATTGACCGCGCTGCGACGGTTGTGTGCAGACCTGCGGTT
>JACCUM010000441.1 GCA_013811805.1 Geodermatophilaceae bacterium
GTTGGCCTCTGCTGGCGCTCAGCCGGTGACCGGCGACCTCAAGGATCCAATTTCCCTCCGGGCGGCCTGCGACGGCGTGGACGCCGTCATCACCACGGCCAACTCCGCGGGTCGTGGTGGCGAGGACACAGTGGAAACGGTTGATGACGCCGGCAATGCCAACCTGATCGATGCAGCACGAGCCGCCGGCGTCGGCCATTTCGTCTTCGTCTCCGCGTTGGGCGCCGACCCCGATCACCCCATGCCGTTCCTGAAGGCGAAAGGCCAGACCGAGCAACGACTTCGTACGAGCGGTATGGCTTGGACCGTGTTGCAGCCGAATCTCTTCATGGACACCTGGATCCCGGCTGTGGTCGGTGGCCCGGCGCTCGCTGGTCAGCCGGTCACCCTGATCGGCGAAGGTCGGCGCGAGCACTCGATGGTCGCCGCGCGCGACGTGGCGTCGTACGCGGTCGCAGCACTGGATCATCCTGAGGCGCAGGGCCAGATGCTGTTCATCGGCGGCCCGCAGCCGGTGTCCTGGCATGCCGTGGTGGCCGCCTTCGAAAAGGACCTGGGTAGGGAAATAGGGGTACGCACGGTCGACCCCGGGGAACGGGTTCCCGGCCTGCCCGAGGTGATCATGCCGCTGCTCGGCGCGCTCGACACCTACGACTCACCGATGGACATGGCGGCGCTGACGGGCCAGTACGGAGTCAGGCCGACCACCCTCGGCGACTTCGTCCGCGGCTTCGTGACCGCCAGTCGAGAACCAGTCGGCTAACTGCACGGTTATGCGCATAACGGTCACCGCGGCGGCCTGATTCATCGCGGTTATGCGCATAACCGCGGATGTGTGGGTTGAGCTTCACACTGGCAAGGGGTCGCCCTGGTCAAGCGGGACACACTCGCCTTCGCACGCGATGGTGGCCGGGACCGGGGCGGACTTCAGCGACCGGCCGATCTCGTCCAATTCGTCGTCGGTACGGCGCGGATCGTGGTGGAAGGCGACCAATCGACTCGCGCCAGCGGCTTCGGCCAGGCCAACGGCGTAATCGATCGCCGAGTGGCCCCAGTTATGGCGCTCCGGGAACTCCGCGGCGGTGTACTGCGAGTCGTGGATCAGCACGTCGACGTCCGTCGCGAGTGCCAGCGCGGCCTCATGGTACGGCCCGAAACCGTCCGGCCCGGGCCCGAGCCCGAACGGATGGTGGTCGGACAGGTAGGCCACCGTGTGCTTGCCGCTACTGACTCGGTAGCCGAACGTCCGGCCGCCCTTGTGCGGGATCTCCCGGGCCAAGACCTGAAACCCCTCGACCTCGCACGCGCCTTCCTCGAGGCCGTCGAACGACCAGGCCCCGCGCAGTTGCGAAGGCGTGATCGGGAAGTGTGGCGGGGACATCGCCTGGGCCAACAGCTCCTCGGCGCTGCCTCCCTCCTGAGCGGGAAGCAACAGCCGCACGCGGGACCCGTCCTGATCACCCGAACGGAAGAACGGCAACCCGTGAGTGTGATCCCAGTGCAGGTGACTCAGCAGGATGGCGCCGCGAAACGGCCGACCCTGCAGAAGTCGGCTGACCCGCGACAGACCGGTGCCCGCGTCGAGCAGCAGCGACGGCTCGGCCCCGGCTTGCGCGATCGCGACGCAGGAGGTGTTGCCGCCGTACCGAACGAAGTCCGAGCCAGGAGCAGGCGTGGAGCCCCGCACCCCGCACAGCTGAACCCTCACGCCATGGTCTGCGGCGTCGGGTTTTCCTCGCGGCGGTGACCCGCCGCGAGTTCCTGAAGGGCCGCGGTGTCGATCTGTTCGGCGCTCGCGACAGCTACTCGAACCTTGGTGCGCGCCCGCAGGGTGGAGGTACGGGTGCCGCCCTCCAGCAGGGCGCGCTCGCCGCCGACAGCACCGGGACCGAGCTCGGCGACCGACGCTCCGTCCACCACGACCTCCAGTACGCCGTCCAACAGTAAGAAGAGCTCGTCCCCCGGTTCGCCCTGTCGGACGAGTTCCCCGCCCTCGGCCAGGCTCCGGATCCGCGGTTTCGCGCCACCACGCATGATCGTCGTCGACAGGGTGCGCTCCAACGCCGTCTCGGCAGCGGTGACCAGGGCCGGGCTGTCCACTTCGCCCCAGGGGCTGTGGTCGCCGAAGTACTCCTTGGACCAGCCGGAGAAGTCGGTGAACCCACTCTTGGCCACCAGCGCTCCGCTCTCGTCGTATACCCAGTGCCGGGGGAACGGGCTGGCACCGGTCATCCGCCCTTCCGAGCGGTCGTCGGCGTACAGCGTGAGTTCCAGAGTGGTCCACGCCGTCGGTGCGCTGATCTGTACGAAGGGCGGGCGGCTCACGGTCCGGGGCATCGGCGCCCCGGTACGCCCGCCGGTGGTCTGCCGGAAGCGCACCCAGCCGTCGCCGACCTCGGGCTCGTGCTGGATGTCCGGGAAGGAGACCGCCGCGAAGGTGGCCGTCGAGCGGCCCAGCCGCAGGGTCGTGGAGCCGATCAGCCCGCCGCCGGTGTAGCCCTGACCCGTGATCTGCCCGCCGTCGTCGACGTCGATCCAGGCGGACAGCCGGTTGGCGAAGCGAAATCGGTCGGCGTCGCGCAAGGCGCGCAAGTCACCGAGTTCCGGCTCCGGTGGCGCGTCGTAATGCGAGACACCCAGTGAGAACGGGATCTTCATCGGCCCGGGAATCGCCTCGGACGGGATCCACGAGACCGAAGTGACTGACGACGACCGACGCATCACGGACTCCTTGTAACGGGTAACGGTAACGGTGGCTGGACTGACGTCCACAGCGTCCCGCCGGCTACCGGACCTGGCAACGGGTGCAACCCGGCCAGTGCGGGTGAGGCAGGCACCACCAGCAAGCCACCCGCGTACGCCCTTTTCGGTGTCAGATGCAATGCCGCACTCTTGCCTGGAGCCAGACCTGCAGGCCGCGACCGCTACCAGGAGCGATGTTGACCGACATCCCACGGATCAGGCTGTTCCTCGCCGACGACAACCTGATCGTCCGGGAAGGCGTACGGGTGCTGCTGGAGATGGAGGACGACTTCGAGGTCCTGGGTACGGCCGCGGACTACGCCGGACTGGTTGCTGGGGCCGAGGCCACCGCCCCGCAGGTCGTGGTCACCGACATCCGGATGCCGCCCACCTTCGGGCGGGAGGGCATCGACGCGGCCAAAGAGGTGCGCAAACGCCACCCGGGTACGGGCATCGTCATCCTCAGTCAGTACGACGATCCCGACTATGCGGTGGCGCTGCTGTCCGAGGGTGCGGCCGGATACGCGTACCTGCTCAAGGACCGGGTCGCCGAAGGGGATCAACTGGCTCGCGCGGTACGGGAGGTGGCCGCGGGCGGCTCGATGCTCGATCCGAAGATCGTGGCCGCGCTGACCCAGCCGGTACGCCGCAGCGACCTGAGCCCGGCCGAGGAACAGCTGCTGCTCCAGGTCGCCGAGGGAACGCCGATCAAGGCGATCGCGGTGGCCGGCAAGACCACCCCGGCCGACGTGGCGACCGCGATCGAGCGGCTCTTCGTCCGGCTCGCGGAGGGCTTGAGCGCCGGCGACATGCAATGTCTGAGCCGGCTGAAGACCCTGCAGCAGGCCATCATCGACCGGGAGGAGCAGGGCGTCTCGCTGTCCCGGCTGCTGCCGGACGGGGTCGCCGACCAGCTTCGTGCCGGCGGCCGGGCCG
>JACCUM010000443.1 GCA_013811805.1 Geodermatophilaceae bacterium
ACGACTTCCTGCTGGGCCTGGCTGGCAATCTGAACTCCCGGAAAGGACTTTCTCCGGAGAAGGTCACTTCTGCACAGCCGCAGACCGCACATTCTCCGGAGAAAGTCCGTGTGCAAGGCATGACCCACGCTGTGCTCTAGACGTTGAAGCGGAACTCCACGACGTCGCCGTCGGCCATGACGTAGTCCTTGCCCTCGATCCGGACCCGGCCGCGGGCCTTGGCCTCAGCCATCGAACCTGCGGCGACGAGGTCGTGGTAGGAGACGATCTCGGCCTTGATGAACCCACGTTGGAAGTCGGTGTGAATCACTCCGGCGGCCTCGGGAGCTGTGGCGCCTTTAGGGATCGTCCACGCCCGTGACTCCTTGGGGCCGGCGGTGAGATAGGTCTGCAGACCGAGGGTGCCGAACCCGATCCGGGCGAGTTGGTTCAGTCCCGGCTCGTCCTGACCGACGGCGGCGAGCAACTCGGCGGCTTCCTCGTCGGGCAACTCGGCCAGCTCCGCCTCGATCTTCGCATCGAGCACGATCGCCTCGGCGGGTGCGACCAGCGCCCGCAAGTCGTCGATGACCGCCGGGTCGGCCAGCTCCTCCTCATCGACGTTGAAGACATACAGATTGGGCTTTGCCGTCAGCAGGGACAGCTCGGCCAGGACGTCGAGGTCGACCTTCGAGCCGTAGAGAACCTCCCCGCCGTCGAGGACCGCGGCGGCCTCGTTGGCGGCAGCGAGCACCGTACGGCGGTCCTTGGCCAGCCGAGTTTCCTTCTCCAGCCGCGGGATCGCCTTTTCCAGGGTCTGTAGGTCGGCCAGGATCAGCTCGGTGTTGATCGTCTCGATGTCGCCCCGCGGGGAGACCCGGCCATCGACGTGGGCGACATCGTCGTCGGAGAAGACCCGAATCACCTGGCAGATCGCGCTGGCCTCGCGGATGTGGGCAAGGAACTTGTTGCCCAAGCCCTGACCCTCGCTCGCCCCACGAACGATGCCGGCAATGTCGACGAAGGACGCCGCCGCGGGAACCAGCTTCGCGCTGTTGTGCAGCCTTCCGAGGACGGCCAGCCGCTCATCCGGGACGCCGACGACTCCGACGTTGGGCTCGATCGTTGCGAACGGGTAGTTCGCGGCCAGGACGTCATTCTTCGTCAAAGCGTTGAACAGGGTGGACTTTCCGACATTGGGCAGCCCTACGATGCCGATGGTCAAACTCACGAGAAGCCAGGGTACGGCGCGCGCCTCACAGCAATTGAGTCAAGGCGTCCTTGTGCCAAAGATGCACGTCGGGGTCGTCTTCGCTTGGCCCCCCGCCGAGAAATGACCCCCGCATCGCGACGTCCGATTCCCGCCAGTGCAAAGGGTTCTACGGTGGCATAGTCGGGGCATGTTCACCGACGAACGGCTCGATTCCGACCGCTGCTACCGGGCGGTCAGCAGCCGGGATGCGCGATTCGACGGCTGGTTCTTCGTCGGCGTGCACACAACGGGCATCTACTGTCGCCCTAGCTGCCCAGCTCGTACTCCATTGCCGCACAATGTCTCCTACTATCCCGTCGCGGCGGCGGCCCAGGCCGCGGGCTTTCGCGCCTGCCGCCGCTGCCGTCCGGACGCGGCACCAGGATCGGCCGTTTGGAATGTGCGGGGTGACATCGTCGGACGGGCGATGATGCTGATCGGTGACGGTGCGGTCGATCGGGTCGGTGTTCCCGGTCTTGCCAGCGCTCTGGGTTATTCCGAGCGGCAACTCAATCGTCTGCTGGTGGCAGAACTCGGCGTCGGGCCGTTGGCGCTGGCTCGGGCCCAGCGTGCCCAGACCGCCCGCGTGCTCATCGAGACGACCAGCATGTCCTTCGCCGACGTCGCCTTCGCGGCCGGCTTCCACAGCATCCGCCAGTTCAACGACACGGTGCGCGCGGTCTTTGCCCGTACCCCCGGCGACCTGCGTTCCCGTCATCGCAGCGCACCGGCCACCTCTGGGGTCATCACCCTGCGGTTGACCCATCGTGCCCCGTACGACGGCCGCGCCCTGCTCTCGTTCTTCGCCGGACACCAGGTATCCGAGCTCGAAGAGGTCGTCGACGGTAGTTACCGACGGGTGCTGAACCTCCCGCACGGTCCGGCCACGGCGGAGCTCACCCCGCACGAAACGTTCACCCAGTGCAGGCTGCGCCTGGGCGACGTCCGTGACCTGCCCACCGCCGTCGCCAGCTGTCGCCGAATACTCGATGCCGACAGCGACCCGATTGCTGTCCACGATGCCCTTCGTCCGGATCCGATCCTGGGGCCGTTGATCGCCCGGCGTCCCGGACTGCGAGTGCCTGGGGCCGCCGACGCCGCCGAGCTCGCCTTCCGTGCCGTCATCGGGCAGCAGGTATCGGTCGCGGGAGCGATGACCTTGACGTCGCGGCTGGTCACCGCGCTCGGGGCGCCCTTGGCCATTCCCGATGGCGGTGTGACGCACACCTTTCCACCGCCCGAAGCCATTGCCGACGCCGACCTTTCCGGCCTCGGGATGACGAACTCTCGGCAGCGCACGTTGCGCGATCTGGCCAGTGCGCTGACCGATGGCTCGATCTCGCTGGACATCGGAGCGGACCGGCGGGCCGCAGTCGAGGGCCTGCAACGGTTGCATGGGATCGGTCCCTGGACGGCCGCCTACGTCGCCATGCGCGGACTGTCCGACCCGGACATCTTCCTGGGTGGTGACCTGATCGTGCGGCGAGCCATGGACGCGCTTTCCGCCGGCTCACCTTCTCGATCAGGCGCTGACCCTGCGGCTTCGATCACCGAACGGGATGCAAACCTCCGGGGCACCGACTGGCGGCCCTGGCGCTCGTACGCCGTGATGCACCTGTGGGCTCACCAGAGCGCAACCCGAGCCGCCCCCTCGACCCGTACATCCCGTACCGACGACCGGCCGATCCGATCGGCAGCAAGGAGAATCGCAAGATGAACAGCTGGACGACCGACACTCCTGCCGGGCCCTTCACCGTCCTGGCGAAGAACAACACGGTGTATGCCAGTGGGTGGACCACCGACCTGGAATCCCTGGTGGCGGTGATCGCTCCCGCGTTGCGACCGCATGCGATCGAACCCAGCGAGGATCTGGGCGGGATCAGCAGCGCCGTACGGTCCTATGTGGACGGTGACGTACGCGCCATCGACTCCGTCGCGGTACGGCAAGCCAGCGGGCCCTTCATCAGCCATGCCTGGGAGGTGCTGCGCAAGGTGCCGGCGGGTACGACCTTGAGCTATGGCGGTTTCGCCGCCAAGTGTGGCAAGCCAGCTGCCGTACGTGCCGCAGCCAGTGCCTGTTCCCGCAATGCCGCGGCTCTCTTCATCCCATGCCACCGGGTGATTTCGGCAAAGGGTGCGCTGCACGGCTTCCGGTACGGGCTGGAGCCCAAGGGCTGGCTCCTCGACCACGAGGCTCGGGCCGCCGCCTGAGCCAGTTCGCGACACGACCTCCACTTTGGGATGCCGCAAAGAGGAGGTTCGGTAGCGAACCGGCCTGTCGGGCGTGATGATGATCAGGAATGTCGTAACCCTCGTGCAGGCTCGTCAGCATGGATCTCACCGCACTCGCGCTCGGCCTCGTGTTCGGGGTCGTGCTCGGCCTCGCGCTGGCCGGCCTGATCGTCTGGCTGCTCAAGCGAGCCGAGCAGACTGAGCCGGCCTGGACCGGTGAGGACACCGCACAAGCGCTGGACCAGTTGCATGACCACCTGATCGCCTTGGATCGCGACCGGGCGCAGGCGCATGGCGAGCTGCGCGCCCAGGTCCTGCAGATGGGAGAGACGTCCCAGGCATTGCGTGCCGAGACGGCCGCGCTGGTGACAGCCCTGCGGATGCCACACGTACGCGGCCGATGGGGAGAAATGCAGCTACGCCGCGTCGTGGAGTTGTCCGGGATGCTGGCGCACTGCGACTTCGTCGAGCAGCCCAACCGCACCGATACCGAGGGCCGACATCGCCCGGACATGCTGATCCAGCTCACGGCCGGCCGACAGATCATCGTCGATGCCAAGGTCCCGTTGGCTGCCTTCCTCGACGCCGTGCACGCGACCGACGAGCCCGCGCGTCGACTTGGCATGATGGCGCACGCGCGACAGGTACGTCAGCATGTCGAGCGTCTGGCCACCCGTGACTACCTGCGGCACATCCCGGGGACGCCGGAGTTCGTGGTGCTGTTCCTGCCCTCCGATGCCTTTCTTGCCGCCGCGCTGGAGACCGATCCCGGCCTCCTCGAGTACGGGTTCACCCGCGACGTCGTCATCGCGACTCCGGCAACGCTGCTCGCCCTGTTGCGGACGGTGGCTCATACCTGGCGGCAGGAGGTGCTCGCAGCCAACACAGCTGAGGTGCTCGATCTGGGCCGCACTCTGCATGGTCGCCTCGTCCGATTCTCGGATCACCTGGTCAAGCTGGGATCCGCCCTGGGTAGCGCCGTCGCGCACTACAACGACACGGTCGGCTCGTACGAGCGAAGCGTGCTGGTCTCCGCTCGACGGTTCAGCGAACTCGGCGTCAACGACAGCCCGATCGCCGGCCCGAGACAGGTCACGATCGCAGTGCGTGAGCCAGCCACCGACCCCGTCCGCCGCATGGGTGTCGAGGATCCCGGCCCCAGACGAGTCCCGGGCACCGCGCCGGACCAAGCAGCGCACACGGCGTGAGCAACGGGGACCGTAGGCTGAGGTCGCCGCCCAACGCCCGATGCTCCGGCGGTAGGAGTCGAGCGAGGGGAGACAGCCGGTGGCCCGGGGCGCCAGATCCGTGGCCATGCCAGGTACTGCCCGTCCATTCACCCTGACCGGGCTGGGCGCCGTCGCATTCATCTTCATGGTGACCCTCGTGGTTGCCACGCTCGAATCCTTGCTGGGTATCGGGCTGCGCACCCTGACGCTGATCGCGCTGGCCGGATCGACCCTGCTTGCTGGCCTCTGGGTGCGACGCAGCGACATCGCGACGATCGTGGTCGCGCCGCCGTTGGTGTATGCGTTGGTCGCCGCGCTGGAGATCGTCCTGGCACCCACGCTGAAGTTCACCCCCACCGTGCTGGCCTCGCTGCTGGTGCGGGGCTTCCCCGCGATGAGCATTGCCACCGCCATCGGACTTCTGGTCTTCGGCTACCGGACGGCGCGGCACCGGTGAGCCGCCTGCTCCCTTGCACCACAACGGACCAGGCATCTGTCGGGATCGCAGGGTAAGCGACTCAACGCCGGTTCGCGGCTGTTGTGGCGATGCTTTTCTTGAGTTCGTGCGGCAACGCGAACACGACCTTCTCCTCGGCAGCTACGACCCGCTCGACGTCGGTGTACTCACGCTCGGCGAGCCAGGCCAGGACCTGCTGGACGAGAGTCTCGGGCACCGACGCACCGCTGGTCACACCGACGGTCTGAACGCCGTGGAGCCAGGCCGGGTCGATCTCCTCGGCAAAGTCGACGAGATGCGACGCGCGGGCCCCGGCATCAAGGGCAACCTCGACCAACCGCACGGAGTTCGACGAGTTCGTCGACCCGACCACGATGACCAGATCGCATTCGCCGGCCATCTGCTTGACGGCCTGCTGCCGGTTCTGGGTCGCGTAACAGATGTCGTCGCTGGGCGGTGCCGACATCCCCGGGAAGCGCTCTTTGAGTTGGTCGACGGTTTCGAGGGTCTCGTCGACCGACAGCGTCGTCTGAGACAGCCAGACGACGCGCTCGGGGTCTCGTACGGTCACATTGGCGATGTCATCGGGCCCGTCGACAACCTGAATGTGATCGGGTGCCTCGCCGGAGGTGCCTTCGACCTCCTCGTGGCCGCGATGGCCGATCAGCAGGATGTCGAAGCCCTCGCGAGCGAATCGAGTCGCTTCCTTGTGCACCTTGGTCACCAGCGGGCAGGTCGCATCGATCGTCCGCAGCTGCCGGTCCTTGGCTTCTTGGCGCACTGCGGGCGAGACCCCATGTGCGCTGAAGACGAGCATGGCCCCCTCGGGGACCTCGTCGGTCTGCTCGACGAAGATCGCGCCCCGCGCTTCGAGCGTGCGCACCACATGCACGTTGTGCACGATCTGCTTACGCACGTAGACGGGGGCCCCGTGGGCTTCCAACGCCTTCTCGACAGCCACGACCGCACGGTCGACCCCAGCGCAGTAGCCGCGGGGGTCGGCCAACAGGACACGCTTGGGCGGCTGGCTCACCGCATCCAGCATACGTACCTCGGCGCAGGCTCCAGGGGTTGGACTTCGCGTGGCAGGCTAGAGGGATGCCGCCTGATCCCAGCCAACCCGAGCCCCCGGCAACGCCTGGCCGCTCTGTGGACATCCCCGAACCGATCCGTGCCGCAGCGGGCCTGGCCGCCACCGTGCTGGACCAGGCACGGCAGTTGCCCTCGGCCATCACCGGGCTGCCGGTGAAGGTGGCGGGGCTTGCGATGCAGACGTCGTTGCGACTGCAGCAGCGCTATGCCGGCCTGGTCGTCAAGGGCGATGAACTCCTCACCCAGATCAGCCGGACCGGAGAAGCCGATCCGGCCTGGGCGACCTTCGACGACGACGTCGTGGGCGTGGCTGGCGCGGTCACCGAAGACATCGGTGTCGACGTCACAGCGGCTGACGACATGTCCACGTTCGCCACATCTGCAGTGGCACTGCCTCCGTTACCGGCCGCGCACCGCCCCCAGCCGTCGGGTGGGCCATCCGCGGCCAGCCGGATGGGGCATGCGCCGTCGGCGTTCGAGCTGGCCGACGACCCCTCTTCTGCGCCCGGGGTCGAATCGGCGGGCGACGAATCGGCTGCGTCAGTTGTCACACCGGCCGCCTTCGACACCTTGGGCGATATCACGTCGAGGGATGACAGCACATCGAATGGTCACGCGTCGACGTCGGGCGTGCCGGTGCCGGGCTATGACGCCTTCAGCCTCGCCCAACTGCGGGCCCGCCTGCGTACCTTCGATGCCGGCACCCTGGACCGCATCCTGAGTTACGAGCGCACCCAGCGCGCCCGTACCGCATACCTCACGATGCTCGAGAACCGACTCAACCGCAGCCGCGAGCAGGGCTGAGGCGCGGACCGTTCGATGAGCGCGCCATCGACGGCTGACCACCCGTGGCCGGTCCGTACCGTGTCGCGCAAGCTCACCGAGTGGATCGGCAGGCTGGGTGAGGTCTGGGTCGAAGGACAGGTCGCCCAGATCAGCCGGCGTGCAGGCGCAGCGACGGTTTTCCTCGTACTACGCGACCCGGCTGCGGATATGTCGTTGTCGGTCACGTGCCGGCGGGAGCTGATCGAGACGCTGCCTGTGCCCTTGGCTGACGGGGCACGCATCATCGTCCGCGCACGAGCGGACTTCTACCCAGCCCGAGGAACATTGTCCTTGCGCGCCAGTGAGATTCGCGCGGTCGGCATCGGTGACCTGCTGGCCCGGATCGAGCGGCTTCGACAGCTCCTGGCCGTCGAGGGATTGTTCGACGTGGCCCGGAAGAAACCGCTGCCGTTCCTGCCGGCGGTCGTCGGACTGGTGACCGGACGCGGAAGTGCGGCTGAACATGATGTCGTCGAGAACGCGCGGCGGCGTTGGCCTGCCGTACGTTTCGCGACCCATGCCTGCGCTGTGCAGGGTCCGACTGCGGCGCGCTCGGTCATCGACGGCCTGCACCTGCTGGACCGCGACCCGGACGTGACGGTGATCGTCATTGCCCGAGGAGGCGGCTCGGTCGAGGATCTGCTCCCGTTCAGCGACGAGGGACTCTGCAGGGCCGTCGCAGCCTGCCGTACGCCGGTGGTCAGCGCCATCGGGCACGAATCGGACAGTGCCCTGATCGACTACGTCGCAGATGTCCGGGCGTCCACGCCGACCGACGCTGGTCTCAGGGTCGTTCCGGACCTGGCCGCCGAGCAGGCCGGGCTGGCCCGGTCGCGGCATGCCGCCTACAGCAGCCTTTCCCGTCGCGTCGCCCACGAGGTGCAGTGGCTGACCGGAATCCGACGTCATCGCGCACTTGGCGACCCCGAGAGCTTGCTCGACGACCGTTGGCAGGCCATGCAGGCCATGCGGGCTCGCGCCCGGCGGCAACTGGCCAGCCAACTCGCTCAGGGACAGGTCGATCTGGACCACACCCGGGCCCGGATCGTGGCGCTGTCGCCGGCGGCCACCCTGTCGCGGGGGTATGCCGTGGTCACCGCTGACGGCGGCGAGGTCGTCCGCGAACCCGCGGCCGTCATCGACGGCCAACGGCTGCACATCCGCGTCGCCGGCGGTTCGCTGCAGGCGCGTGCAGCGTCCCCGACCAGCGGTGCAGCGTCCCCGACCGGCGGTGCAGCGTCCCGACTGGCCGTGCAGCGTCCCCGACTGGCCGTGCCCGGGCAACCACATCCGTGACGAAGCGATAATGGCCGAGTGAGCCCAACCAGCACCGCCGACGAAACCCCCAGCTACGAGTCAGCCCGTGACGAACTCGCCGCCATCGTGGTTGCTCTCGAAGGCGGTGGTCAGACTCTGGAGCAGGCGCTGACCTTGTGGGAACGCGGGGAGGTGCTGGCAGCGATCTGCCAGGGCTGGCTGGACAACGCGCGGGAGCGTCTGGAAACGGCCAGGAGCACCCCCACCGACACCTGACCCCTACGGGGACGGCTTTGCCTCGAAGGGTCAGCCGCGGTAGGGGGTCAGCGACGCGGCCAGGGTGCGGAGTTCGTCCTGGCTCGCGCTGCCGGTGACCAGGAGTCGCAGGCCACCGGTGCCCGACAGGTAGAGCCGCTCGTTCCGGCTGGTGCTGAACTCCTCCCAGGCTTGCCCGGCGATCGTGAGCGCTGCGCCTGGGTCCGCGCCCTGCAGCAGACTGTCGATCAGCGCGGCGGTTGGATCGGTGCTCACGACGTACCGGGCGAAGTTCTGCTCCGGAGTGAGGTAGCCGATCGTGAGCGTGACCAGACCGGGCTGTCCGTCTGCCGGGGCGTCGACCTCCGCACTGGTCGGGCGCCATGTCTCGGCCAGTTCCGGTACGGGAAGTGCGACAAGGGCGAGGGACGCGGCGTACCTGATCGAGTTGGACGGGTCGATCTCAAGGACCGGATCCGTGACCTGCGGAGAACAGAAGTAGGCCAACGCCAACACCATGAGCACGAGCGGCAGCATCGAACGCAGCATGTTTGCCGCGGTCAGCTTCGCGAGCCTGCCCGACGGCGCGACCGTGGGCTCCGCTGCCATGTCACTAGGATTGCAGCAGCCCCAGGCCAGAGGGCAACCCAGGGAGCCGCCCATGCCCGAACCCGCGCCAGCACCCGTTCCCGGCGAGATGCCCGCCCCCGATCGCAACCTCGCGATGGAACTCGTCCGGGTGACCGAGGCTGCGGCGATGTCAGCCGGTCGGTGGGTCGGGCGCGGCGACAAGAACGGCGGGGACGGCGCCGCGGTGGATGCGATGCGCAAGCTCATCGGCACCGTCTCGATGAACGGCATCGTCGTCATCGGCGAGGGCGAGAAGGATCAAGCCCCGATGCTCTACAACGGCGAGCACGTCGGGGACGGCACCGGCCCGTTCTGCGACGTCGCTGTCGACCCGATTGACGGCACCACGTTGATGGCCGACGGAATGCCCAACGCCATCGCCGTGCTCGCGGTGGCCGAGCGAGGCGCGATGTACGACCCGTCGGCCGTCTTCTACATGGAGAAACTCGCCGTGGGACCGGATGCGGTTGGCGTGGTGGACATCACCGCTCCGGTGGCCGAGAACATTCGCCGCGTGGCGAAGGCCAAGAACAGCCATGTCGCCGATGTCACGGTCTGCATTCTCGCCCGACCGCGGCACGACTCGCTCGTTCAGGAGGTCCGCGAGGCCGGCGCGCGGATCCACTTCATCTCCGACGGCGATGTGGCCGGAGCTATCTCGGCCGCCCGGGAATCCACCGGCGTCGACATGCTGATGGGCATCGGCGGTACACCGGAGGGCATCATCACCGCCTGCGCCCTCAAGTGCATGGGCGGAGAGATGCAGGCCCGCCTCTGGCCCCGCGACGACGAGGAACGGCGCAAGGCCCTCGACGCCGGTCATGACCTAGACCGGGTGCTCCACAACGACGACCTGGTCAGCGGAGACAACGTCTTCTTCGTCGCCACGGGCATCACCGACGGCGACCTGCTGCGGGGCGTGCACTTCCGGTCCGGCGGGGCCACGACCCAATCCCTGGTCATGCGCTCCCGGTCGGGCACTATCCGCCAGATCGAGAGCTGGCACCGCCTGGAGAAACTGCGCGCATATTCCTCGATCGACTTCGAGCACGCTGGCGGCGTACCCACCTAGGTCTTACTCCCGACGCGGTCGAGGTAGGCGTTGGCAAATCGGCCGCGCGGATCGACAGTGTCCCGAACGGCGAGAAACTCGTGGAAGCGCGGGTAGCGAGCACCGAGGGAGTCCGCGTCCTGGTAGTGCACCTTTCCCCAGTGCGGGCGACCGTCCAGGTCTCTCATGACGGCCTCGACCGCACGGAAGTACTTCTCGTACGGCTGCCACTTGTACATGTGCACCGCAAGATAGGCCGAGTACCGACCGGACGCTGTGGAGAGAGGGATGTCGTCCGCGGCGGTGAATCGGACCTCGACCGGAAAGGACACCCGCAGGTGGTGCGAGTCGATCATCCGTCGGATGCCGACGATGGCGGCTCGGACGGCCTCGGCCGGCACGCCGTACTCCATCTCGACGAAGCGCGGGCACAACCAGATGCTGGCCGGTCCGAGATCGGTGATGGCGAAGCCGAAGTTCAGGAAGATGCCCGTGGTGATGGAAATGATCGAGAACGCCACGGAGAAGACCGCGAACAGGCAGAGCACCCGCTTGAGCTCCTGGCGGTATCCGAATTCGTTGACCGCAGCTTCCTCGGTCCCTGACGCAATCTGGTTCGCTGACATGGCCCCGGCCTCCCGGCTGCGGCGGCCTGGGGCTGTGCCAGGGCTGCCGCGGCATCTTCGCGAGACAGCATGAGACGTGCGGGCCAAGTTGGTCAAACGTCTAGGACAACTGACCTAATCGGCCGTATCCTCAGGCCTTCGACGACAGCTGCGGATAGGGAGATGGTCGTGGGTCGGGTCACCGCGCAGGACCGGCGCCAGCAGCTGATCGACGCCGCGATTCGAGTCGCGGAGCGGGAGGGCATCGCGGCCACGACCACCCGCCGGATAGCGGCCGAGGCCGGCGCGCGGCTGGCGACGGTGCACTATTGCTTCCGATCGAAACAGGAGCTCCTCGAGGGCGTGCTCAGTGCGATCATCACCGAACTGAGCGAGGCGGCCCGGGGGCATGTTCGCCCGGGACACGATGCCAGGACGCTCCTGCACGACGGGATGCGGGCACTGTGGGTCATCGTCGAGAAGGAGCCCGGCAAACAGCAGCTGACCTACGAGCTCACGCACTATGCGCTACGTCAGCCGGGCATGGAGAGCTTTGCCCAGTGGCAGTACGAAACGTCGTACGCCGCGTGCGCAGCGCACCTGGAAGGTGTGGCGGCTGCAGCTGGAATCGTCTGGTCTCTTCCGTTGCCGGTGCTCACCCGGATGCTGATGACCGTCATCGACGGCGTGGTCCTCGGCTGGCTCGTCGATCGGGACAGTCTCTCGGCCGTGGCCGCCCTCGATGCGCTGACCGACCTGCTGGCCACCCTGGCGGTGCAACCGAATGGAGCGGCGCACCCGAATGGATGAGCGCCCAGCGAGTTCCTGCCGAGGATCCCGGGCACCCCGCTGATCAAGCTACCTGCCTCGACGATCTTCGGCGACGTACGCGTAGCAGTGCTGGGGTGCCGCAAGCCGCATCGATCTGGCGGCGGGCACTGGGTCGACGCAGGCCGGTCCCGCCGGAGCCTCCCGCCCCCTCGACCTAGTCAGGCCCGGTCGGATGCAAGTAGCGTCCGACCCGATGACCGATAACTCTGACCACAGCCAAGAAGCAGCCGCGGTTGGTGCCCGGCCGCCGGACGAGGTAATGCTCACCCACCCGGGCGGTGAACTCACGATGCCCGTGGTCCCCGCCTCAGAAGGGGCTGCCGGGATCAACGCGAGCAAGCTGTTGTCCAGCACCGGCATGGTCACGTTGGACAACGGCTTCGTCAACACGGCCTCCTGCTCGTCGACGGTGACCTATATCGACGGCGACGCCGGGATCCTGCGATATCGCGGGTATCCGATCGATCAGCTCGCCGAGAAGTCGACGTTCATCGAGGTCTCCTACCTGCTGATCTATGGCGAGCTGCCCTCGGCCCAGCAACTCGACGCCTTTGATCAGCGGCTGCGCCGGCACACCTTGTTGCATGAGGAACTCAAGCGGTTCTTCGAGGGTTTCCCGCGCGATGCGCACCCGATGCCGGTGCTCTCGAGCGCGGTCAGCGCCCTGTCGACCTTCTATCAGGACTCCCTCGACCCGTTCGACGACGATCACGTGGAGATCTCGACGTTGCGCCTGATGGCGAAGCTGCCGACCATCGCGGCGTACGCGTACAAGAAGTCCGTGGGGCAGCCGATGCTCTACCCGGACAACTCTCTCGGCCTGGTGGAGAACTTCCTGCGGATGACCTTCGGCTTCCCGGCCGAGCCCTACGACCTCGATCCTGATCTGGTCAAGGCGTTGGACATGCTCTTCATCCTGCACGCCGACCACGAGCAGAACTGTTCGACCTCGACCGTACGGTTGGTCGGCTCGAGCCACGCAAATCTGTTCGCCTCCGTGTCTGCCGGCATCAACGCCCTGTTCGGGCCCCTGCACGGCGGCGCGAACCAGTCGGTGCTCGAAATGCTCGAGGGCATCGCCGCCGACGGTGGGGACATCGACAGCTTCGTGACGCGGGTCAAGAACAAGGAGCCCGGAGTCAAGCTGATGGGCTTCGGGCACCGGGTCTACAAGAACTACGACCCGCGTGCGGCCATCGTCAAGAAGACCGCAGACGACATCCTCGACCGACTCGGTAGCGGCAACGAGCTCCTTGACCTGGCTCGCCAACTGGAGGAAGTCGCGCTGTCCGACGACTACTTCATCGAGCGCAAGCTGTACCCGAATGTCGACTTCTACACCGGGCTGATCTACCGGGCGATGGGCTTCCCGACCCGGATGTTCACCGTGCTGTTCGCGATCGGCCGGCTGCCAGGCTGGATTGCGCAGTGGCGCGAGATGATCGCCGATCCGGCCACCAAGATCGGCCGGCCTCGACAGCTCTACACCGGGCCGGGTGAGCGCGACTACACCCCGGCCGGCCAGCGCCAGTAGCCGCTGTCCGGCGCGTTGGCCGACCTAGAAGATGTCCACACACAGGCGCTGTCGTACATCGGCTACCGGAACGCGACCACCGCAGGTGTTCCCGTAGCTCTCGTACTCCGACCCCACCGGGGACACCCGGAAGAGTTCGTCACAAGCACCCATGTCGCCGTCGAAACAGCTCTGCGCCAGCGAGTTCAACGCTGAATCGTCCCCGGGCACCACAGGCGTCGGCTCCGGTAACCGGTTGGCCAGCAGCACCGCCACGACGATCGCCCCGACTGCCACGACGGCCACAACGATGGCGATCAGCAACGTCCGCCGGGACTTCGGCGGCGGCCAGTAGCTACCCGCCCCGCCCCCGTCCGGGAATCCACTCGGCGGTGGGGCCCCAGAGACGTCTGCGGACCAGCCCGATTCCGGGGCCCCCGCCGGTCCCAGGGAGCCAGCAGGCGGCGGAGGAGCGCCGTAGGAGCCAGGGGAGGTTGGCGGAGGCAATGCACTGTACGACTCCGGGTGTGCAGGCCCGGGGGCAGCGCCGTACAGGCCCGGTTCCGGGGTGCGGTCGCCACTCGGGTCAGCGGGTCGGTACCGATCCGGGTCCGGGTCGTGCCCTGAATGAGTCATCGGCTCTCCCCCATGTGTCGGTGACGTCGCTGGGTCAGGCGTCGGGATAGATCTCGACGCAGAAGCGCTGCGCGACCTCGTCCTCGGTCAACCGCGCTCCGCAGGTGAACGCATAGTCGAAGAATGGCTCCAGCTCCGGCGTGGGGTCGGGGTTGTCCACGTCCGGCCCGGCCGTCGCCTCGTACAGGTCGTCGCAGGCCCGCGGGTCGCCGTCGAAGCATGCCTGCGCCAGCCCGTCGATGTCCGGGTCTCCGCTTCCGGTTGGTGCGGGACTGCCGGCGGGCGGCAGCGGACCACTCTCGGGCGTGGGCTCCAGGGGGTCCGTGGACTCCTCGGTGGTCTCGTCTTCGGTCGTCTCCTCCGAAGACTCTTCCGTGGCTTCCTCCGTGGATTCCTCCGAAGGGTCATCGGTAGGCGCTTGGGACGACGACGACGTCGTGGCCACCGGGGTCGGGTCGTCGTCCTGGAGCAGGAAGAACAGACCTACGCCACCGAGCACGAGAAGCAGGACCAGGCCCCCGATGATCCAGGGCAGCGGCGACTTGCTCGTCGGCGGTGGCCCAACGGGCCCGCCGTACCCGCCTTGCTCGGGGTACCCGCCTTGATCGGGGTACCCGGCCGGCTGGCCCCACGCCGGTGCTGGCTGGCCGTGCCCACCCTGTGCCTGAGGAAGCTGTTCAGTCGGCTGGTACAAGTTCGGCTGGCCTTCGTAGGAGGGCTGACCGTATTGCTGGGTCGGATCGGGGGGACCGGAAGACCACCCGCTCTGGGATTGCCCGCCCGAACCTGGCGGACCGCCCTGCGGGTTGTAGCCGCGATCGCCGGGCTGAGGATTACCGCCCTGGGGCGGCTGATTCGGTGGCATCGACACGCGCGCGACCGTACAGCACAGGCACCCCTACCGATGCACCCACCGGCGCCGGATCAGGGAAAGAGGAAGGTGAACACGCAGAGCCCGACTT
>JACCUM010000453.1 GCA_013811805.1 Geodermatophilaceae bacterium
CGGGCGGCCCAGACCCGAGCTGAGGTATCCAGCTGATCGGCGGTGTCCACGTCCATTCCCGGGCTGCCGAACACCACGATGTCGCTGACCTCGGTCCCGATCTCGGTCAACCCCGGTGCTGCCCTGGCACAGACGATGGAGCCGTAGCTGTGGCAGAGCATGCTGAATTCAGCATCGACGTATGGCGCCAGTCCCTCCAGGAGCCGAAGGAGACGATCAGCTCCGGCCTGGGCGTACTCGCTGCGCGCGGCGTGCGCGCCCACCCCGACCGGCGTCTCGTAACCTGCCCATGCGATGACCGCCACGCTGCCCGGTCGCTGTCTGTTCGCCTCGGCGAAGACGGATTGAGCCATGGGCCGCAACTTGTTCGGGCCCTCGTAGTGGCCTAGATCGACGTCTGATCCAGGGATGACGACGATGATCCGATCGGCCTCGGACAATGCTCCGAAGACCTCGGTGACCATGCCGCGGCCCCTCGGGTCATAGCCGAGCAGCTGCCTGCCCGCAGGGATCGCCTCCTGGGCATTGGCCTGGTCACGGTTTGCAGCGAAACGCAGAGCCGGCGGCACCCCGTCCAGGTTGCCCACGACCCCGGGGAAGTCCTTCACCAACGCGTCGGCCTCTGCGGGCTCGAGGGTCGCGATCCACCGGGCAACCTCGGTCGTACTCGAGCTTTGCGGGTCGGGTCGCGGGGCTCCAGCACCGGTTGCCTGCTGCCACGCCGCCTGTCCCGGCAGCGTCGAGTCGCCGAGGTCGGCGGGGTCGATCTCCCATCGTCCGGATGCCAGCAGGCAACCGATCGTCACGCTGGCCAGGAGCCGGTTAACCAATCGCATGTCCGCGTCTCCTCTCGCCGCAGCTCGGCGCTCGAGCTGCTCTACGAGGGAAGCTAGAAACGAAGTAGGGCCGGACGCGTCAATCCACGGAGCCGTCTGTGCGGTGGCTCGGAGTGGTTACAAACGGCGCTGCAGTACTACCTGGGAGCTAGCTGGCCGGGTCCGCGCCCG
Organism: Geodermatophilaceae bacterium; assembly: GCA_013811805.1. Classification (GTDB taxonomy): domain Bacteria; phylum Actinomycetota; class Actinomycetes; order Mycobacteriales; family Geodermatophilaceae; genus JACCQS01. Next base: position 1,008 of record JACCUM010000453.1, read on the forward strand.
GGCGGATCAGCCCGCTCTCGTACGCGAGGACGACGGCTTGGGCCCGGTCCCGCAGGTCGAGCTTGCTGAAGATCCGGCCGACATGGGTCTTCACCGTCTGCTCGGCGACGAACAGCGCGGCCGCGATCTCGGCGTTGGAAAGCCCGCCGGCGATGAGCCTCAGCACTTCGGACTCGCGCGGGGTCAGGTCGTTCAGGCGCAGAGATTCATCCGGTGTGGCCGGCCGTTGACGGGCGAACTTCTCGATCAGCCGGCGGGTGACCGAGGGTGCGAGCAGCGCGTCGCCGGCCGCAACCACGCGTACGGCGGCCACCAGATCCGCTGGAAGCGCGTCTTTGAGCAGGAACCCGCTTGCGCCGGCCTGGAGGGCGCCGTAGACGTAGTCGTCGATGTCGAAGGTCGTCAGCATCATCACCTTCGGCCGATACGCGCCGGGACTGGTGGACAGCAGCCGTCGGGCGGCCTCCAGCCCATCCATCACCGGCATCCGTACGTCCATCAGGACCACGTCGGGCTGCGCCTGCCGGACCACAGCGATTGCCCGCTCGCCGTCGGCGGCATCGCCGACCACCTGGATGTCGACCTGTGCGTCGAGCAGCGCGGCGAAGCCTGCCCGCACCATCGCCTGGTCGTCGACGATCACCACCGAGATCGTCATCGGTCCGCCGTCCCGCCGGGCCCGCCCGGCTCTGGCTCTCCAGCCCGAGCACTGCTCGAAGCGCTGGCATGCAGCGGAAGGACCGCGGTGACCCGGAAGCCGCCTCCCTCGGGGCCAGCAGCCCGCAGCTGTCCGCCGACGAGTTCGGCGCGCTCGCGCATCCCGAGAATGCCGTGTCGCGCGCCGCTCGTAAGGACCTCGGGGGAGCCGTCCGGCACATCGTTGGCGATGTCGTTGGCGATGTCGTTGGCGATGTCGTTGACGATGTCGAGCACCAGCGCATCGGATTCGCCGCGCAACTCCACCCGAGCCGTGGCCCTGGGTGCGTGACGGATCACGTTGCTCAGCGCCTCCTGCAGGATCCGGTAGGCCGTGAGGCTGACCGCGTCAGACGTCCGCTCCGGTACGTCGACCCGCTTCAGGGCGACCTCGGTCCCCGCACTCCGGGTGCTGCGGACCAACTCGTCGATGTCACCGAGGCCAGGTTGCGGCGAGAGGGCGCCTTCCTCGTCCTCGCTGCGCAGCACCGCCAACAGCCGCCGGAGTTCGGTCATCGAGGCTCGCGCGGTGTCCGCGATCGAATCGAACTCGGTCTCGGCCTCCGGCCGGAGACCAGGAACCCGATAGGCCGCCGTCGATGCCTGCACCGCGATCACGGACATGTGATGAGCGACGATGTCGTGCAACTCGCGGGCGATCCGGGCGCGTTCCTCCAGCAGCGCCCGTTTCGTACGGAGCACCTCGCTGCGCTGCTCCTCGGCCTGCAATCGGGCTCGGGTCTCACGCCGGCCGCGAACGTTGTCACCGGCTACCAGCGCGACCAGCCCCAGCGTCACCAGCAGGGGGATGTCGGGCGTACCGGCGCCGAATTCCTTCAGATGAACGGAAAGCGTTCCAACCCCGAGTGCGCACAGCCAAGTCGCCACGGCTACCAGGCGGCGATGGCCTACAGCTACCGAGTACTGCACCAGGCTGTACCCGATCAGTACGGTCGGAGGCCAGGACAACGGCGCGATCTCCCAATCAATGACGCCCGGAACGTCCTGCAGCATCACCGAACTCACGGCGAACGGGTACACGGCCATCGCCATCAACAGAGTCGCCCAGGTCAGCAGCGGCCGATGGCGAGTGAATGCAATCGGCGCGCCGAGCCAGATGCCGAGCACGATCGGCGGGAGGGCGCTGCGATAGTTGGCGTCGATGAACGCCGCTCCGGTGGTGACGAACACGACGCTGAGCAGGACAAGGCCGACATCGATCAGTCGACGGCGCGCCCGCCTGGAGAGCCTCAGGCGACGCCGCACGCGCCTGTCTCTCACCTTGGCCATCACCGCGAGCCTATGGTCGCTGACGCGACCCGGCATCACCCCACAGAGCCAGATCGATCCGCTGGGTATCGGCTCGTCGAATCGGCATCGCCGCCGAGCAGGATGTCGCGGCCGGCGCCGAGACCGACCCAGAGCATCGGCCCGAGCAGGACCAGCAGGACCACGATCGGCCATTCCCAGCCGCCGGTCAGATCGTGGACGACGCCGAGCAGTACCGGGCCGGTAGCGGCAACGAGATAGCCGATGAGCTGGGCCACCCCGGACAGCCGAGCGGCCACTGCGGTGTCCGGACTGCGCAGGACCATCAGGGTCAGGGCGAGGGAGAAGCCGGCGCCCTGCGCGATGCCGTAGAGGCAGACCCACACCCAGGCGCCGGCCGACGGCGCGACAAGCAGACCGAGCAGCGACACCACGTAGAAAAGAGTCACCGCAACCACCGGAGGTCGCTGGGTGCGCAGCCGCTTGATGAATACCGGGAGCACCAGGGCGCCCGCGGCACCGGTCAGATTGCTGAGCATCAGCATGTATCCGGCCGTGTTGGCGTCGATGCCCTCGTCCCCGAGGAGGGTCGGCAGCCAGGCGGCGTAGGAATAGAACTGGAAGCTTTGCAGCGCGAGATATCCGGTCACCTGCCTGGCCACCGGGGAGCGCAACAGTACGAAGCCTCTGATGTCCTCCGCGGCGGCCAGCTCCTGATCCGCCTCGCTCAACGCCGGACGGACGGCCCGGAGGCGCCTGCTGCGCAACAGGATCGGGAGCCAGAGGGCGAACCCGAGCCCAGCCAACACGACCCAGAAGGCAAGTGCCGGGCGCCACGCGATGGCCAGCGCGGTTCCGATCGGTACGGTCAGCCCGGCAGCCGCAGCTGCCCCAACGTTGAGTGCCGCCGTGTAGACCCCGAGTATCCCGCTGGGATGCTCGCTGAACTCGCGTTTCACGAAAGCCGGCATCAGGACGTTGGCGATCGCGATCCCGGCGCCGGCGATGATGCTCCCGGCGTAGAGCGCGGTCACGGGAGTCACCAGGCGAAGCAGGATGCCGACCACCAGCAGGACCAGCGAGGCACCGACCGCCCATTCCAGGCCGATCCGCCTGGCCAGCCGCGGCGCGACCGGCGAGAAGATCCCGAAACACAGCAGCGGCAAGGTGGTGAGCAGGCCCGCCATGGG
>JACCUM010000241.1 GCA_013811805.1 Geodermatophilaceae bacterium
CCGCTGTTCCACCACTACGTGACCACGCCGATCCACGAGACGGTCGAAGAGCTGCTGGGCACCCAGCAGGCACCGATCTACATCGTCCATTTCACTCAGGCGGGAGCGATCGAACGCGCCCAGGCACTGATGAGCATCAACGTGTGCACCCGGCCGGAGAAGGATCTGATCGCTGATCTGATCGGTGGCTTCCGGTTCACCGCCGGATTCGGCAAGACCCTGTCCCGCCTGGTCCGGCACGGGATCGGTGTCCACCACGCAGGCATGCTGCCCAAGTACCGGCGCTTGGTGGAGGTGTTGGCCCAGGCCGGGCTGCTCAAGGTCATCTGCGGCACGGACACGCTGGGGGTGGGCATCAACGTGCCGATCCGTACGGTGCTGTTCACCGGGCTGAGCAAGTACGACGGAGTCAAGACCCGACTGCTCAGCGCGCGGGAGTTTCATCAGATCGCCGGCCGGGCCGGTCGGGCGGGCTACGACCCGGTCGGCAATGTCGTCGTCCAAGCACCCGACCATGTGGTGGACAACGAGCGGGCTCTGGCCAAGGCGGGTGACGATCCCAAGAAACGTCGGAAGGTCGTACGGAAGAAACCGCCCGAGGGAACGGTGGGGTACGGCAAGCCGACCTTCGACCGGTTGGTGGAATCCGAGCCCGAGGGTCTCACGTCCAGCTTCTCGGTCAGCCACTCGATGCTGCTCAACGTCATCGCGCGCCCCGGCGACTGCTACCTCGCGATGCAGCACCTGCTCACCGACAACGATGAACCGCGAGCCCGCCAACTGCGCCACATCCGTACCGCGATCCACGCCTACCGGGCGCTGTTGACCGCCGGCGTGGTGGAGCAGCTTCCGGCCCCGGACCCGCAGGGACGTACCGCACGGCTGACCGTCGACCTGCAGCGCGACTTCGCGCTCAACCAGCCGCTGTCCACCTTCGCCCTGGCCGCCACCGGTCTGCTGGACCGGGAGGCCCCGAGCTACGCCCTCGATGTCGTCTCCGTGATCGAGTCCACCCTGGAAAACCCCCGCCCGGTGCTGTCCGCGCAGCGGTTCAAGGCCCGCGGCGAGGCGGTTGCGGCGATGAAGGCCGACGGCATCGAATATGACGAACGGATGGAGCTGCTCGAGGAGGTGAGCTATCCGCAGCCGTTGGTCGAACTGCTCACCGGGGCCTACGAGACCTATCGCCGCGGACATCCCTGGGTTGCCGACCACGAGCTAAGACCCAAGACCGTGGCGCGGGATCTGTTCGAGCGGGCGATGACCTTCGTCGAGTACGTCAGTTTCTATGGATTGGCCCGCGCGGAAGGCACGGTGCTTCGCTACCTGGCTGACGCGTACAAGGCGCTGCGTCAGACCGTTCCCGAGGAGGCGCGGACCGACGAGCTGGCAGACCTGATCGAGTGGCTGGGCGAGCTTGTCCGACAAGTGGATTCGAGCTTGCTCGACGAATGGGCAGAACTGCTCAACCCGGTCGAGCCTGAGTCGGTTGCTCCTACGCTCGACGACCGGCCGCCGGCGGTCACCTCGAATGTGCGCGCTTTCCGGGTGCTCGTACGCAATGCGCTGTTTCGGCGGGTCGAGCTCAGTGCGCTGCGGCGCTACCACGAACTGGGCGAGCTCGATGCCGAATCCGGCTGGGACGCAGCGGCATGGGCGCAGGCGCTGGACGCGTACTTCGAGGTCCATGACCAGATCGGCACGAGTCCTGATGCCCGGGGGCCGGCACTGTTGCTGATCGAACAGCTACCCGACCGCTGGCTGGTCCGTCAGATCTTCGATGATCCGGCCGGCGACCACGACTGGGGGATCAGCGCAGAGGTGGACCTGGCCGCCTCCAACGAGGCCGGGGTCGCGGTCCTCACCGTCACCGCCGTGAACGAACTCTGACCGGTGCTAGACGAGTCCGGCGTCCTGGGCTCGGTGGAGTGGTCATCCCGGGTCTGGCGGGCTCCGCGGCCCCCGATCGGGGCTAGGAGACGGAAACCGGAGACCGTTCGACGAGCTTCTCCAGGTTGACGCCGCGGGCCTCAGTGCCGTAGCGCCACCACAGACCGCCAGCTACGGCGCCGATGAGCCAGAAGGCACCAAGAGCGATGAACACCGAACCCAGCCCGAACGAGTTGGCCGTCAGGGCAAGCAGAACCTGTCCGATCACCGCTCCCATCCGGCCTACCCCGACGGACGCGCCGATGCCGGTGGCTCGCAGATGGGTCGGGAAGAGTTCGGAGAACGTCGGATACGCCGAGACCCATGCCCGTCTCGGCGAGCCGCCTGCAGATTCGGGCCAGGATCATCGGGTCGAAGCGGGCGGCGTACTCGATCATCGTCTGCTCGGCCTGTGGCCGGCACGCGACCGGTCGGTCCTGCACACTCCACGATGAGCACGCCCGTACCCTGCCAAACGATGACGACATCTCGTGCTTCCCGCCGCCGCCGAGGATGAGGCTGGTCTTTGCCGGTACGCCGGAACCGGCGCTGCCTGCCCTGAACGCGATCGCTGCCTCCGATCACGAACTCGTGGCGGTAGTGACCCGACCGGACGCCCGAAGCGGCCGTGGTCGGCACCCCGGCAGTTCTCCGGTGGCCCGGCGGGCCGAAGAACTGGGTGTCGACGTTCTCCGGCCCGTACGACCGAAGGATCCGGAGTTCCTCCAGACTCTTGCAGCGCTGGCACCGGACGCCTGCCCGGTGGTGGCCTACGGCGCGCTGATCCCGACCGACGCCCTCGAGATCCCTGCCCACGGTTGGATCAACCTGCATTTCTCGCTGCTTCCGGCCTGGCGCGGCGCCGCTCCGGTGCAGCGCGCGATCATGGCCGGTGACGACGTGACCGGAGCCAGCACATTCCGGCTCGAGGCGGGCCTCGATACCGGTCCGGTGTACGGCGTCCTCACTGAGCCGATTGCCCCGCGAGACACGGCGGGTGATCTCCTCGATCGACTGGCGCAGGCCGGTGCGCGGCTACTGGTCGAGACCCTGAACGGGATCGAGGCCGGAGCGTTGGATCCGCGTCCCCAGCCGAGAGACGGGGTCAGCTTGGCTCCGCAACTGTCCACAGAGGACGCACACGTTGACTGGCGGCTCCCGGCGGCGATCATCGATCGGCGGATCCGAGGCTGCACACCGAAACCGGGCGCCTGGACGCTGCTCAACAACGACCGGCTGGGTCTCGGACCGGTCCGCCCGGTCCCACCGACGGGGCAGAGTTCCGCCTGGCTCGGTCCTGGCGAACTCAGTGTCGGCAAGCAAGCGGTGCTGGTCGGAACCGCCAGCACTCCGGTCGAACTCGGCGAGATCCGAGCGCCAGGCCGTCGACCGATGTCGGCAGCTGACTGGGCGCGCGGCGCCCGACCGGCACCCGGTCAACGATTGGGCTGATCGAGATGCCCCCACCCGGACGCGGGCGCAACACCAATCGTCGTCCACCGCAACGCCGTCCCACGCCGCCGCGGCGGACACCTGATCCGCCGCGCCGGATCGCCTTGGACCTGCTGGCAGCCATCCGCGAACGGGGGGCCTACGCCAACCTGACGCTGCCTGGGCTGCTGGACCAGGCCCGGTTGGACGAGCGCGACGCAGCGCTTGCCACCGAACTGGGGTACGGCACCGTCCGCTGGCAGGGCACGCTCGACGCGATCCTGGAGCGGTGCCTGGACCGGCGTCCACCGGCCGACCTCGACCCGCCGGTCCTGGACGTTCTCCGCTTGGGGGCCTACCAGATCCTGCATACCCGGATACCCGCGTACGCGGCGGTGGCTGCGACGGTCAACCTCGCGGGTTCGGTCGTCGGTGAGGGCCCGGCTCGGCTGGTGAACGCGGTGCTCCGCAAAGTGGACAGGCGCGATCTCGACGGGTGGATCTCCGAGCTCACGTCAGCATCTCGTTCGGCAGATGACGACGGCCGCGACCTCTCCTTCACCGAGCTCTCCCTACGGCACGCTCATCCGGAGTGGATCGTGCGCGCGGTCGCCGAGGCCCTGGGCCCGGACGTTGCCGAACTCGGTGCGGCACTGGCCGCCAACAATGAACGCCCGGTCGTGCACCTCGTCGCCCGGCAGATGGCCCGCGACGATCTGGTGAGCCAGGTCGGCGGCGAGCCGGGACCGTGGTCGCCGTACGCCGTCCGGCTGCCCAGCGGCGGCTCACCGCACTCCTTCGCCGAGATCCGGGCTCGCCGAGCCGGCGTACAGGACGAGGGCAGCCAGCTGATGGCACTGGCTGTTGCCCGCGCGGCCATGGGCGACGGCGAACCAACCGGCTGGTGGCTGGACCTGTGCGCCGGTCCCGGCGGCAAGGCGGCGCTGCTGGCGGTGTCGGCTGGCGACGACGTACGGATCTTGGCCGCGGACCGGGCACCGCATCGGGCGCACCTCGTCGCCCAGGCAACCAGCGGTGAGCCAGTCGCGGTGGTCAGCGCGGACGGTCTGGCCGCACCATGGCGGACCGGCTTCGCCGATCGGGTGCTGGTGGATGCGCCCTGCTCAGGACTCGGAGCCCTGCGTCGGCGACCCGATGCCCGCTGGCGCAGGACCGCGCAGGACGTCACAGATCTGGCGGAGTTGCAACGAGGGCTACTCGCCGCAGGCATGTCCGCCGCGCGATCCGGGGGAGTCGTGGCCTACGTGACGTGTTCGCCCCACAAGGCCGAGACCGTCGACATCGTCGAGTGGGCGCTGGCTCGCAGCGGCGCGACGGCACTCGATGCCCGCGCGAGCCTGCCGCCGGAAATGCCGTTCCTGGGAGCGGGACCCTACGTTCAACTCTGGCCGCATCGGCACGGTACCGATGCGATGTTCCTCGCCCTGCTCCGCGTCTAGTGAGATCCGGCCTCGCCAGCGCTCCGCGGGCGAGGACACCGCCGCCAGGGGGAAACTTCGGCTCATCCTTGACCCCGGCGGCGCGCTCCTGGACGGGATCCGCGGGGCGTGCACCGGTCGACGGGTCGCGCTCTGCGATCTCGCCGTAGTGGTGGGCGATCTGCTCGTCGGCGTGCCCGAGGTCACCGAGATCGACCTCAATCCCGTCCTGGCCAGCTCCGCCGGTGCCGTCCCGGTTGACTGGCGCATCGTCACCGCCTAGCCCTTGGCGCAGCGGCCGTCTCGTGCGAGGCCAAGGGCTAGATCTCGACGATCTCCACGAGATCTTCCAGACCGTGCACATCCCGGGCATTCGCGGTGTACAGCCGTGCGCCGTTAGCGTGTGCGGTCGCCGCAATGAGCAGGTCCATGACTCGCGCCCTCGGCTGGCGACCCATCTCGACGACCGTCGCGGCGAGCATCCCGTAGCTCCGAGCGACCTTGTCGTCCATCGGCAGAGCATCGAAGAAATGCTCGATATGGGTCAAGCGGCGAAGTCGTTCGGCCCGGGTGGCCGAGTCAGCCGCAACCAGGACGCCGAAGTGCAATTCGGCCAGCGTTGCCGAACTGATCGCCAGCTCGCCCTGGAGCTCACCCACGCCGCTGGCCAAGACGACACTGGTGTCCAGAATCGCCCTCATGTGGTGGACCAGGGGTCGCGGGCCGTTTGCTCGATGCGGTCCCTGTCGGTGGACCACGTCGGGTCACCGGGGCCGGTGAACAGATCCGCGATGTCGCTGAACGTGCGCCAGGTGTTGCGCTCGGGCGGTCCCAGACGCGCCGCGGGTCGGCCGCTCACGGTCACGGTGACCGTTTCACCAGCCTCCGCCCTGCGGACCAAGTCGCTCGCGTTCTGTCGAAGCTCTCTGAGACCCACATCCATGTGACTTAGGGTAGCACTTGTGCAGCACGGCACCCGGTTAGCCCCCTGGTGAGCACTTCAGTGGGGAGAACTG
>JACCUM010000242.1 GCA_013811805.1 Geodermatophilaceae bacterium
ACCAAGTACGCGGCGAAGGGTGCGGTACGGAGAAACCCGAGCGCAATGGCCGCCGTCAGCCCGGCCATCGTGCGCCCGGCGGTCCAGCCACCCGGATCGAAGACCCAGACCTCGAGCATGATCATGACCGCTGCGATCCCGGCAATCACGATCTCGAGCAGCGATCGCCGTACGTCCGCGGAGCGGCCGGTCCCCGCGAGTGCGTTCACAGGTCAGACGGTTTCACAGGACAGACGGTACGGCCGTGTCTGTCTCCCGCGCGGGCTCCAAAGTGCCGGTTTGGTAGCGAACCGGCTCACTGGCGGTCTCGGACCGCACGGACGTCTCGGAGCGGCGCCAGCCGACGAACAGCCGTACAGCCGCCGCACCAAGCAGGCCGGCACCGATCACCGCGAGCACGGTGCCCGGCCAGAGAACATCCGAAGGTGCCCGGCCGGCGGCGGTCTGTACGACCGACCACAACAGGAGTAACGAGTACCCGCCCACGGTCTGCCGAACGACCCGTTGCCTGTCCTTGGCCGCCAGCCCGACGATGCCGGTCAGGATCGCTGCCAGGATGAAGAGCTGGATCCCGTGGAAGGCCACTGCGTGCGGGAAGGTGGGCACCCCCGCCTCGCCAGCCAGGACCTGGTCCGGGACGGCACCGACTCGTTCGAAGAAGTCGTTTCCGAGCTCGATGATCCACTCTCCGATGCCGAGCCCGGTCAGGACGACGAGCATCCCGGCCCGAACGGCCAACCGCACCGTGGGCTGGGCAAGGGGTCGGCGAAACGTCCACCAGGTCGCGACGAGCAGGCCCACCGACAGCACCGCGACGGCGATCCCCATCAGAACGAACACGACGATGCCGTCCACCGTGGAGTAGTTGAAGTGTGAAGGCACCCCGCGCCAGGCCTGCATGGTGATCAGGGCGACTTCGATCACACCTGACCAAGCCAGCGTGACGCCGAGCACCTTCTCCGACCGCGGCTTGGGTGGGAGCTGGTCGATCACCCAGCCGACGGTCCACAGCAAGAGGCCCATCGACAGGCCGAAGGTGATCGGCTTGCGCAGCGACACCGCCCCGGCCCAGGGCAGCCCGAAGGCGAGCAGCACCACGAGGTGGATCGTGCCGGAGGCGATCAGGATGATCGCTGCCCGACGCAGCCGCCGACTGGCCGGCTTGTGCAGCGACAGAGCTGAGCTGAGAGCACGCACAGTGGGGTCCCTTCCTCGGTTCCTCTTCCTCTGTGCGAAACGCTAGGTGCGCCGGTCGGGGCCGTCGTCACCCCAACACGGCAACTTCACCCTCACCCCGTGGGGTGAGGGCTAGCCGTTGACGAGGGTCTCGAGCAGTTTCTCGAGCTCGGCTTGGTCGAGACCGGAGATGGTGACCCGTCCGGTGATCGCACCCTGGATGATCGGTGCGACCAGGACGATCCGTCGGCCAAGAAGCCGACTTGCTGGCCGACGTGGGCCTCACCGCAGGTGGCAAAAGCTTGCCGAGTCCGCTTTCAGCAGGGTCATCTCGAGGACCGGCCCGGAGACTCCAATGACGATGAGCAGCCGCTCTAGCTGGGCCAGCTGGAGCACCGCCGGAGCCAGCGGATAACACAACGCGTTGTCCCTGTCCGGGGCGTTGACGGGGTCCTGGCTGCCGGTCGACGGCTGCGCCGGGCAGGAACCTTGCGAGATCGGGGAGGCCGTCCCGGCCACGGGCCGGAACAGCACCGGCGTGGCCAACGTGACCGGACCACCGTCGTACGGCGCAGGGCTGGCCTGGCGGGCAGGGTGGTCGTGTAGCCGGACAGCGCGAGCGAGCCGAGCGCCAGGGCACCCGCGCGGCCGACCCGAGCGGGCAGGCGGGAAGGCACGGCGGGGATCGGTCAGTCGCCGTCAGGCAGGATCAGATTCAGGACCATGCTGACGAAGGTGACCACGATTGCGGCCAGGACCGCGTCCCAGAAGAACTCGACGATGTAGAAGCTCAGCGGGGTCGCCTCGGAGATCCACTCGGTGATCTGCAGCATCAGCGCGTTGACCAGGAACGCGAACAGCCCCAGCGACAGAATGTAGAAGGGCAGCGCCAACAACTTCACGACCGGTTTGATGACCGCATTGACCAAGCCGAAGATCAGGCCGATCGCCAGGAAGGTGAGCACGTTCTGGCCGGTATCACTCTCTCCGCCGAGCCCGCCGATCCCGATACCGGGAACCACCAGCGTGGCCAGCCAGATGGCGACGGCGTTCACGCCGACCTTGATCAAGAAACCCGTCATGGGCCACATGGTGGCATGGCCGGCCTGCAGGTACGCAGATCAGCCGCCGGTGCCGACGTCATAGGCTGCGACCGTGCGAAGCAGGCTAACGTCTCGATGAGTTCACCGCCCCCGCATTCCGCGCGACCCATGGCACCGCACCTGGATCCCTGGATCGCCGAACTGACTCGGGAAGCGAGTCGAGGCCGCCGGACGCGCTGGAGCCGTGCCGACAGGCGTGCCGCCAAAAGGGCCGAATCGGCTGCGGCGCTGCTGGCCTCGGTGATCGTGTCACCCCGGCGGCTGGCCGTGATCGGCCTCAAGGGCGGTACGGGTAAGACCACGTTGGCGGTGGCGATAGCGATGACCTACGCGCGGAGCCGCCGTGAACACATTCTCCTGTTCGATGCCGACACCCGACACGGCTCGCTGCCGCTGCGAGCCGGCGTCTTGCCGGTCGCCAGCGCGCACGACTTGGCGGTGACCGGGGATCCGGGCAGGGTCGACATCCTCGCCGGCTCCTTGGGTTGCTCCCCCGAGGGCGTCTGGGTGCTGCCCAGTGGTCGTACGGCCACCCAGAGCGCCGAGATGGACGAGCGGGTCTACACCGGCGCGATGAATGCGGTCTACCAACATTTCCCGATCACGATCACCGACTGTGGATCGGGCGTGGCCACGCCGCTGATGCAGCGGGTGCTCTCCGGCGCGCACTGCCTGGTGCTGGCGACTACCGCGACCGCCGACGGAGTGCTGACCACCGAGAGCACGGTGGACTGGCTCCAGCGCACCGGGTACGGCGCGTTGACCAAGCGCAGCATCGTCGCGCTGACCAACGTCGTACCGAAGGGTCCTGGGTTGAGCCTGGAGGAAGCGCGTCGACCGTTCGCCTCCTCGTGTGCCGCCGTCCTGGCCATCCCAGCGGATCGGCACCTCGCGGTGGGCGGCGCCCTTGACCTGGACCGGCTCGCACCGGCTACCCGTGCGGCCTGCACCGAGCTTGCCGCCGCTGCCTTACGCGGTGCACTTTCGGCCTGAGCCGGTCAGGCTGCGGATCCACTAACCTGTGCTCCGTGGCAACGACACTCCGGCTGGCCCGAACCAACGCCGAGGCGCACATCTATATGGATCTGCATCCCTGCGACTGCGGGGAGGGCAACTTCGCCCGGACCAGCTCGGTGATCGAGGTCGATGGAGACCTTGCCAGCCGGTACGTCGGTGTCTGCCCAGGATGTGGACAGCAGCGTGAGTTCGTCTTCGCCATCCCCGAGGACGTCCGACTGCCGCCGCCGGGATCGGTGGTGTTCGGGTACGGCGGCCAGTCGGAGCTACTCGACGCCGGCGAGTGGATGTTCGTGGCCGATCGCTACGCGCGGGCGACGCCGACCAAGCACACGCCGGGCACCGATGCCGCCCGGCAGGCTCGCCAGCAGGTGGCCACCGCTGCGGCCGCGATGGGTGAGGTGCTCGCCTTCGTCCCCCCGGATGCCGACGCCGTACCGTTCGAGTCCTTGCGCACCGACCGTGGCCGGGCAACCTTCGACGCTCAGCCAGGCCGCTTCTACAAGGACCGGCTCGAGGTCATCCGCGCTACCTACCAGCAGATCCTGACCGAGATGGACGCCAAGACCGCCTGAGGCTCACCGGTCCACTCGTGATCTTGACCTTGTTGCGGTTTTCGAGCGTTGTTCTCGGCGTGTCGCCGCAATAAGGTCAAGATCACGAACGAGGCAGTGTCAGGATCCGGCGGCCAGGCCGATCTTGACGTCCTCGGCGGTGAGCAGCTGCAGTTCGGCCAGGCTCGGCCGCTGCGCGAGGGTCCGCAGCCGCTGGGACTGGACCTTGCGCAACAACTCGAAAAGTTTCCGCGCATCCCGGGCATTGCCGAAGTTCTCGCCTCGCTCGACGGTGGAAAAGTGCTGTAAGAGAAGCGGTTCCGCCTCCGGTGCAAGGTGATAGTCACCGGCGATGATCATCCGTTTGGTGATCAGGGTGAGATCCTCACCTGAGTAGTTCTCAAACTCGATCGTCTTGACGAACCGGGAGGCAAGCCCTGGATTGACGTCGAGGAAGTCACGCATCTCCGTCGTGTAGCCAGCCGCGATGACCGCGATCTCGTTGCGCCAGTCCTCCATCAACTTCACGATCATGTCGATGGCCTCCTGACCGAAGTCGGCGTTCCCGGCCCCGGCCGTACGGGACAGCGTGTACGCCTCGTCGAGGAACACCACGCCACCCTTGGCCTCTTCGAACACCGTCGCCGTCTTCTCGGCGGTGTGCCCGAAGTACTGACCGACCAGGTCGCGCCGGGAGACCTCCCGCAGCGGCCCGCCCGGGAGTACGCCGAGTGCTGCGAGCAGTTGGCCGTAGATCCGGCCGACCGTGGTCTTACCGGTGCCGGGCGCACCGGCGAAGATCAGGTGGTTGCTCATCCCGCCGACGTTGAGTCCGGCGCTGCGCCGCCATTCCTGGACCTGGATCTCGTCGATGATCGACTTCACCTCGGCTTTGACACCGGCCAGTCCGACCATCTCGTCGAGTTCGGTCAGCAACTCCTGGACCTTGGCCGGATCGCCCTTGACCGCCTCACCGGTCCCGACGCCGGCCGCAGCTGCAGCCGCTGCCTCTCGTACGGTGACCGACGCGCCCTCCGCGATGTCCACACCCGGCAGAGCGGTGTTGTTGACCTTGCAGGCGTTGATCTCCCCGGACGTACCGGCGGCGAAGGAGATGCCGACCCCGCGCGTGTCGTGCACGTGACAGCGGGTCAGGATCGGGACCGAGCCCTGCGCGATCGCGATGCCGGCCTCACCGGTCCCGGAGATCTCGCAGTTCTCCAGGGTGGGCTTGGCCGACTGGTAGGCGTACACGCCCCGGTTCCCGGCACCGCTGACCGTGCAGTCCCGCAGGATCGGATCGGCGCCGAGCCGGAACACGATGGCGTCGTCGGCACTCTCACTGATCCTCGTTCCGTCGACCGTGCCGCCGGAATCCTCGATCACCAGGCCCTGCTGCGCGCCCTTGATGGAGGTGTCCTTGATCGACAGGTGGGAGCGATCGGTGGCCTTGATGCCGGCTCCGTACCCGGCCTCGACCCGGCACTTGTCCACCGTCAGCTTCGTGTCGGCGACATCGAGAGCACCTCCGGCCGTGGACCGGACGGTCAAGCCACGCAAAGTCAGTGCTCCGCCGCGGCAACGGATGGTCGGGTCGTAGGAGCCGTTGCTGGCGATGACGACCTCGCCGCCTTCGCCGGCCGCGATAGTCAGCGAGGTGTCCGACTCTGCCCGGATGTCGAGGGACTCCTCGTACGTGCCGGGCCACACAACGATGGTCGCTCCCGATTGAGCATCGAGCAGTGCCTCACGCAGAACCGGGTACGCACCGGGCCGATCCGCGGACACCTGAAGGGTTCGGCTCATTGCCAGCCTGAATCGGATCTCATTGCTGCCGGACGATACCGCAGCGCGGGCAAGGGTTCACGATCATCTCCTAGGCTGAGCCGATGCCGACCTGGGAGCCGACCGGTCCGTTCGAGGAGCAGCTCTGGGCCGCCTATCGAGCGCAGAACTCCGGCGCCTGCCTGGCACTGCTGAGGACCACCGAGTTGGCCTTACCGATCAGCGCCGAAGGGGCCGCCGGCATCGAAGCGCCACGGTGGGCGACAGCGGCACGCGAGGACCGGACCTGGTTGCTGGCCTACACGTCGGTGGAATCCATGGGCGCCGGGACCGACGGCCAGGCCATCCACTGCCGGATCACGTCCCTGGTCGAACTGGCCGCAGGCTGGCCCGATCCGCAATGGGGGCTGGCGGTCAACCCGGGATTGCCGATGCAGATTCTCCTGGAACCCCGCACCATCGCTCGGGTGGCTGCACCGGACATGGCTCTCGAGCAGCTCGCGTCTCCCGGTCAAAGCCCACCATTGGTCCAAAAGCCGTTGCCTCCCGCCGCGATGTCAGGGCTATTCGCCCGCCGGGACAATCGAGTGTCGGGATATGTCCACCTGCTCGCCGACGTCAAGCACATCGGCAGTCCCAACGTGCTGCTCGACGCGCTCGGCCGATCGCAGGACGAACGCGAACTTATCGACGATGACGGCTCGGTTTTCCTGCTCCGCTGGCCGGCGATCGGGCCGGCTCTCTATCGCAGCCCCTACGGCGGGACCACCGAAGTCTCCCGCGCGGCGATGGACGGCTGGGTGATCGAGGAACCGCCCTTCGTCGGTACCGGCTTCGTTCCCAACGTCGACCAGGTCATCCGAGAGTTCAAGGTCGACGGGATCGGACTGCCGCATCGCTCGGAAGTCGTCGAGATCACCATCGAAGGCAGCGAATCCCGCCGGGCGGTCTGGGACGGCGACCGCGGAACGTGGATGCTGGCCGTTCCGCTGCCGCCCGAGGAGGACCGGGATACCCGGGCTTTCCTGGGCGGGGACTTCGGATGAGCACGACCTGGTGCTCCTACCGAGCCCGCTGGCAGGGGATGGAGTACCCATGCACCCTCGACCAGCACTCCGACAGTCTCTGGGTGCACCTGCGCTCCACCCAACCTCTGGACGAGTTCGAAGAACTGGACTCCGGGATCTACCTGCGGCTGGTCAACGCCGCCGAGTGCGACATGGTGGCCCACATCACGATGGTCTGCCAGTGGCGGGGCGAACCGTGCCTGGTCATGGACGAGCGCGACGACGAACTGCTGCTCGAATACACCGGCGGCCAGGTTCCGCGCGCCCTGGCGTTGGGATTAAAGCGGATCGAACGCGGTGTCTACCGCGGTTGGGTCCAGCGCGACGAGGTACGCGGCCTGCGGGAGAACACGACCCTGTTGGTCCCGCCCAAAAACTGAGCCTCCCTGCCAGGCGGGCCTCCAAGGAAGAGAAGCGCTTCAGCGCCCGCCCTTGCTCGCATGCCGAGCAATCGGTCCGATCAACCACTTCTCGATTGAGGTTTCGACAATCCGGGTGGAGCGCAACGAGTTTCGAGCCGCAATCACGACAGTGTCCGGGGGCAACCCGGCCAACGCTCGTTCCGGCGCGGCGATGCCCAGGGCAGTCCCGGCCAGCCGAGCCTCGGCCATGGACAGCCCTTGGAGGAGGACCATGTCGGCGCCGCCGAGCGAGTCGACGTTCCACTGGGTCAGCTGATCGTGCACGGTCAACGTCGTGGCGAAGCTGGCCCCGGGCCGGTGCTGCGTCGTGGCGCTGGAGTCGTTGTCGATGAGCAGAAGTTGCGGTTGATTTGCCGTTCCCGGTCGATTGGGACCGGCCCGCTCCACCTGGCCGATCGCGCCGGTGGATCCCGCGGCGAGGTGTAGGAAGCTCTCCCAGGCTCCTGATCGCGGAGTCTGCACGAGGATCTGGGCGCCGATGGCCAGCGCCCGGAAGCTGAGCAACTGGGCCAGCGCTAGCCCGCTGATGGCTACCACGGTCGTCGGCTCAGGACGGAACAAGCCGATTGTGACCGGCTTGTCGTCGGTGTCCGCGCCAAGGATCAATCCTGCGCCACCCGTGTGCATGGCAATGGCAGCGGCCGGTTCGGCATGCACGACGTGGGAACCGAGGTGGGTCAGCGGCGGAACGGTCACGACAAGAATCCACCCAGCGGCAGGGACGCGGCGACTCCGAAGACCTGTTCGCCGTCGAGGCGTTCGATTCGCCCGCCGAGATCTTCGACGACCGCTCGGATCTGCTTGGTCGCCCGATCGACGGCCGCCGCATCGGGCAGGGTGACCCGGATCACCGCCTCGAGCTCCAAGTCGTCGGTAGTCGGTCGCCACCGCGCTGCGACCGACACCGTGGTGGCCAGCGTGGGGGTGTGCACTAATCGATCCAGCAGTTCCCGCCCGTCCGGGTCGGACAGGTCCGGCCAGTCGAGCAGTCGGAAGGCGGTATGCACCTGTGGACCCGCCGACCAGGTCCGCCAGTCCTCGGTCACCGCGGGACTGGCCAGCTTCTGCCGCCGGCGAGACGAACCGGTCTGCGCTGCCTCACGGGGTTGTACCCGAGCCAAGGTCAGGAACTCGCTGGCGATCTCGTCCTGGTTCAGGATCCGGGCCCGTAGACCTGCCTTGCGGAGCCGGCGCTGGAGTCTGGTCACCGCACGAGTGACCGAATCCTGTAAGTCCGCGGCGGTGTAGTCCTCGGCGACGTGTTCGGCCTGCAGCGCCATCCAGCAGCCCCGGGTGGCCGGGACGATGCCTCCGCTGAGCTCCCGATAGGAGATCGCCGCGGAGTCCTCCAGGCCGAGGAAGTTCGGCGCTGGGATGGATTGGATGATGACTTGCACGCTGACCACCGGTCTGCCGAGTTCGGCGGTGGGCAACAATGCGGTCAGCGGAGGCAGCAGGTGACTCGGTTCGATGAAACCTCCGGCGTCGAGCGGGACAACCTCGAGCACCGCGGTGAGACCGCCGGCGTGGGAGATCAAGGCGACCTCGATGTCCTCGATCTCGACCGGGGCGATCTCGGCCGAGCGCGCGACCGAGGCCAGCAGAGTCGTCGCGACCTCGTCGCGTTCGGCCGACTCACCGCCGAGGATCCGCCGATGACGACGCCGGGTGCGGTAGCGGAGCCACAACGCCAACCACTGATAGAGGAAATGTCCGCGGCGCCGGATCATCGTGAGACCGACAACGATCAGCGCAGCGGCCGAGACCGGAATGAGAATGCTCAACCGCTCGCGATGCACGAGCGCAACGCCGAGGATGGTCAGCTCGACTGAGACCAGTTGACCTGCCCGGATCCCGAACAGGGACACCACCGGCGAGCCGCTGATCGGCGTGGTCGCGACGGGGTTCACTGCCCCCGACTCCACCTCGGACTCCGGTTCGGTCTCGCGACGACCGACGCCCCGACCGGGCGCTGCCACGGCCGCAGGCGCACCAGCGGCGCTGCCCTGGGCCAACCCACGACCGGCCGCGTCCCCGCGGCCAGCCGCGGTTCCTCGACCCTGGCCTGTTCGGGCTGCCTGCCCCTGCGACTGCCCGTCGCCGGCGCGTTCGCCCAAGATCGTGCCCGACGTGGCAGCCGCGGCCGTGGTGGCGCCCGCTCCGACCAGTTGCGCCGCGAGGGCCTCTGCGGCTGCCACAGGCGACATCTTGGCCGGCTGTCCGCCTGGTCGAGGCGCGGCCAGTCCGGATCCGGAAGACGGCCGCGCCGCCAGCCGCCTTTTCGGCGGGTCCGAGGACGGCGGCCCGCTAGGCGGAGTGGTCACCAGACCATCCTATGAGCGACGAACAGCGCGTCCCGGGCCCGATCCGTGAGCGAGACTGGCAGGAGGGCACTAGCCGCGGCCCAGAGCCGGTCCCGGTCGCTTGGCGTGCACCTTCTCCTCGGTCGGTTGGATGACCGCTCGTCCCTCGCTCTGCACGGTGAACAGTTCCTCGTCGCCGACCATTTGCGGTGTCGCAGCCGCCCGCTCCTCGTCGCGGCGCCTGGCCGGACCTGCCCCCGTCCCGCTCGTCGGACGAGACAGCGGTCCTGCCGATGCGGGTGTCGCGGGTCCGCGCGTGGGCGTCGAGAGGCCGCGACCATCCAGGCCACGGCGCAGAGCCGCGCGCGTCGTCTGTGCGCTCTCCGGCGACCCGGCACGCACCGGACCGGTGCGGCCGCGCAGCCCACGCGTTCCGGACGATCCGGGCGGACTGGGGTGCATCGGAGCGCCACGCCCGCCGGGTGCACCGCGATTGCCCGGGCCACCAGGTCCGCCGGGGTTGCCCCGGCTGCCCTGCAGCGACCGCGGGACCCCCGGACTACCAGGCGGCATCCCACTACCGGGCTTGCCCGCGGACGGTCCGGGTCCCTGCCGACCCGGCAACGTCGATGAACCCGGCGCGCCGCGACCGGCTGGTCCTGGTCGGCTGCCGGGCGGTCCGCCCATTCCTGGGCTGCCAGGTGAACCCATGCCCGGGCGTCCCGGCTGTGTCCCCATCCCGGGACGACTCGGCTGCGCGCCCCGGCCAGGGCTCGGCGGCGCACCCATTCCTGGGCTGCCCGGTCGGGTACCGGAACCCATGCCTGGCGCCGACGGCATCCCGGATCGCCCGGGGATCTGTGGGCTCATCCCGCGACCGGGGCTCGGTGGGACGCCGCCGGGGGCCGCTGGAG
>JACCUM010000245.1 GCA_013811805.1 Geodermatophilaceae bacterium
TCCCAGATGCCTGCCGTTCATCGAACAGACACCTTAACGCTCAGCCGGGAAGGTCGCTCCAGACCGCTTCGCTTCCGCTGTGCCCGATCCGGATGACATAGATCAGCGACAGCACCGCTCCGGCAACCGAGATCGCCCCGAGCCCCCAGCCGGCCGGGTTGGCCCAGGACGGTCGATCCGCTCCGCGGCGGTTGACCCAGAAGGCCAGGCCGATCAGCCCGAGCAGCGCGATCGACAGGACTAGCACCCAGGGCAGCAGATCCTCGCCCAGTGCGGTGTGCGCCAGCACCAACTCGAACGGCGCATCGTCGGTGCTGAGCACCCAGTCCTCGAGCAGCTCACCGCTCTCCTGGGCGACGAAGACCGAACCGATGGAAGCCAGCGCCGCAAGGGTGGCCAGGACGCCGAATCGGGTACGCCAGCGTGGTACGACGGTGAGCGCGATCGCTGCCAGCGCCGTGAGCGGAACGAAGACGACCACGGCGTGCACGATCAGCGGATGGGTCGGTAACCCGAAAACCGTGTCGAACATCGGGCTCCCTCCCCCAGCGGGCGTCCACGTTGAACGCTCAGCGGGTACTGCCTATCGCAAATCCTGAGAGCCAGCAGAGAATTGGGCGGTTGTGTAGCTGACCTCCCGATTCATCGACCCGAAACGGGGGGTTGTGGAGCGAACCGGCGAATTACATCGGCGGCCCAGATTCAGTTTCTTTCGAGGGCGGCCCGGGCGGCAGCGACCAACATCGAGATGCCCTCCGGACTCAGGCCACGCTGCTGGGCTAGTCCGTCCCCGTACGCGCCGGAGATGCTCCGCGAGTACACCCCCGCGAGCACGGCCCCGAGCTTCCAGTAGGCAAATGCGATGTAGAAGTCTACGTCGTCAGTCGGCAGAGCGCTTCCGGCGCCGTACCGCGCGAGAGCCTCGTCGCGGCTGATGAATGCCGGCGCGGTCGTCGGCATGGCCATCGGAAGCGTCTCGATGCCGGGCGGAGGGCTCCAGTACGACAGCAGCCAGCCGAGGTCGGCCAGGGGGTCCCCGCGGGTGCACAGTTCCCAGTCCAGGATGGCTGCAACCTTGCCGTCCGGGTGGAGCATCAGGTTGCCGAAGCGGTAGTCGCCGTGGGCGATCGTGACCGCCCGCTGCGGCGGTACGCGGGCAGCGAGGCGCTCCCCCATGTCGATCAGCCCGGGAATCGGCTCGATCGGCAGGCTGGCGACCTGCCCGGTCCACCGCCTGAGCTGGCCCGCGACGTAGTCGTTCCCCCTGCCCAAGTCGCCGAGCCCGACCGAGTCGGGATCGACCTGATGCAGCCGGAGCAGGCAGTCCACCGCATCTTCTCCGGCGGTCCGGCGGGCCGGCTCGGGCATGGCGACACTGCTGTCCGGATCGTGCACGACCACTCCGGCCATGAAGTCCATCACGTAGAAGTCGGCGCCGAGAACATCGTGGTCGGTGCACAGCCCGATCGTCTCGGGAACGGGTACGTCGGTGCCGCCGAGCGCGGTGATCACTCGATACTCCCGGCGCATGTCATGCGCGGAGGGGAGGACTCCGGACAGAGGCGGCCGGCGCAGCGCGAAGGTGTTCTCTGCGAGATCGGCCACCCGGTAGGTGAGGTTGGATCGACCGCCCTCGATCACGTCGAAGCGCACAGGGGGGCTCAGTTCTGGGACGTAGCCCGCAATCCACTCGGTGGCCCGACGTGCGTGTTCTCCGGTGATGTCGGTGTCGGCCACGTGACCTACCCAAGCAGCCTGACGTTGTCGTCGGTGACCTGGACCCGACCCTGCGCCTCCAGTTTGGCCAGCGCGGCGAGAGTGGACTGTCTCGCGGCTGGCCACAGGGACCGCGCCACGTCGGCGTAGATGGCCTCGACCACAGCCGACACCGACTGCACGCCCGCGGACAGCAGCGTCAGAATCTGCTGTTCGCGAAATGCCCGGTGCGCGAGATAGAAATCCAGCACTGCCATCGGGTCCTCGGTCAGCGCCGGACCGTGTCCTGGATACAGCGCCGCTGGACCGAGGTCGTGCACCCGGCGCAACGACTCGAGGTAGGCCAGTACGTCGCCCTCCGGGTAGGTCACCACCGAGGTTCCTCGGCCCAGCACGTGGTCCCCGGCCAGCACCGCGCCGGACTCGATCCGAAAGGCCAAGTGGTCGGCGCAGTGCCCGGGGGTGGGCACGACCTCGATCGTCGTACCCGCCAGATTCAGTCGCTCCCCGGGCTGGAGCACGTGGCCGCTCGGACCGGCCACCGCAGCGTCGCCGGCAGCGACCGGGGCAGCGAAGTGCGCCGCCCAGGGCAGCGCCGCCTCGGCGTGATCCCAGTGATGGTGAGTGACCAAGATGGCCACACAGCGCGCCTGCCGTTCGGCCAGGGAGGCGGTGACTCGATCGAAGTGCGCAGGATCATCAGGGCCGGGGTCGATCAGCACGGCCTGACCGGATCGCGGTTCACCGACGAGGTAGGTGTTGGTGCCGTCCAACGTCATTGCGGAGGGGTTCGGCGCCAGCACCCGGGTGACCAACGGCTCGAGGGCAACCGTCCGGGCCATCTGGCCGATCTCCGGCAGGCTCCATGCCGTACGGGGGTCAGCCGGGGGGACAAGTTCGGAGAACCCGGCCAGCACGTCACTCATCCAACCAGCCTGCGAAGTTGATCATCGGCAAAGCTGGCATTCCTGGTCGGATAACCACCCGGGTTTGCCGATGATCATCGTCGGAGGGCGGTCAGCAGTTACCGGGCAGATAGATGCCGAGATCTTCCAGCCACGGAACCGGATTGATCGCGTTGCCGTACAGGTTGCCGTTCGTGTGCACCTCGAAGTGCAGATGCGGCCCGGTGGACTGGCCCTCGTTGCCCACGGCGGCGATGTTCTGCCCTTCGTAGACCCGTTGGCCGGTCGAGACGAAGATCCGACTGACGTGGCCGTACACGGTGACATTGCCGTTGTCGTGGGTGATGTAGACGGCCTGGCCGAAGCCGCTGGCCGCCCCGGCCCGGGAGACCCGGCCGCCCAGCGGCGTGTAGACCGGATTACCGATCGGGGCGCCGATGTCGACACCGTAGTGAAAGGTCCCCCATCGAGGGCCGAAGCAGCTGGTGGTGCTTCCGGACGTGGGCGCTATCCCGGAAGAGGCGACCGGTGCCGGACCTGGGCCGGGGCTGGGCGCAGGAGGAGCAGGACTTCCGCCACCGCCACCGCCACCGCCTGAGCTCGGTGGAGGCTGCGCGGCGGCGGCGGCGGCGCGAGCGGCGCGTTCGGCGGCGGCGGCCTGCTCTGCGGCAATCCGGCTGCGTTCGGCGGCCGCGGCTTCCTCAGCCCGCTTCTGTGCCTCCCATGACTCGTAGAGGGCTCGCGCACCCTCCAAGCCGAGTAGGGCAACCTGAGCGTCGCGCAGTTGAGCGTCCAGGGACGCCTTCTGTGCCTGCACCTGGCTGACCATGACCGCACCGTTGGCGAATGCCGCGTCTGCGGCGGCCTTTGCCGCTTCGGCGGCCTTCTCTGCCGCGGCCATCTCGATCTCGGCTGCCCGGTTGATCGAGTCGGAATTGGCCACCGTGACGCGGGCGACTTCCAGGTTGTTGAGCACATCCAGCCGGCCGCTGGAGATGTAGTCCAGAAACGCCGCGCGCTGGATCAGTTCACTCGGATCCTGACTGGTCAGCAGGACCATGTCATTCGTCAGCAGGGAGCCGGACTTGAAGCTGCCACGGGCGAATTCCACGATCGCGGCCTGGGCACCCTCGACTTCTTCTTGGGCCTGCACGAAGTCTGCGGCTGACTGCTCGGCGGCCTCTTGGGCGGCGAGGAGCCGCCCCTCTGCGGCCAGATACTCATAAGTCGCCGCCTCGGTGACGATGCCGAGGCGAGCGAGTTCGGCCTCGGCAGCGGCTAGTTCTCCGGAGATCCGGCCGACCTCGGCCGCCGCAGCCTGCTTGGCCGAGTCCGCGGCACCGATCTGTTCGTTCGAGGGGTTCGGCGGTGGCGGCGGGACGGCGTACGCGGGCGTGACGGCCACCAGCAGGGTCCAGACCAGCGCACACAGCAGGATGGCTGTGCCGCGCGATCGAGAGCCTCTCCACGATGCGCGACGCCGCGTAGGAGTGGCGCGTCGTGCGGTGGACATGGAAAGCCGGATGGCGTCCATGAACCCCCTTCGGCACGGGGCTGCCCAAGAAGTACCCGGCGGCAAAACCGCGTCGGGTGGACAGACCGTCAGCAGACAATGGCATACTGCGGCCCCATTGTCATCACCTGTCACAACAATCCCAGTGATAACTCTGGTACCACTGTCAAGCTCAAGGTGACGGTCAAGCGGATGGCCATGGGGCCGAGATCGGCAGGCGCAGCCCTTGTAGTGCGCTTGCCGGGCCTACAACCGGGCCAGCTCAGCCCTGAGCAGATCGAGGCCAAGGCCGCCGAGATTCAGCGCCGCGGTGTGGAAGGTCTTGAGGTCGAATTCGGCTCCCAGCCGAGCCTGGGCCTGCTCCCGAGCCTGCAGCCAGACTCGTTCGCCGACCTTGTACGACGGTGCCTGACCCGGCCAACCCAGGTAGCGGTTGAGCTCGTCGTGACGCATCTGGTCATCCATCGAGGCGTGCAACCGCAAGAACTCCAGGCCGAGGCCGGGCGTCCACACCTCACCCTCGTGGAAACCCGAACCGCGCGGAATCGACAGTTCGAGGTGCATGCCGATGTCCAGCACCACCCGAGCCGCCCGGAAGCCCTGCGAGGCGAGCATGCCGAGTCGGTCACCCGGGTCGTCCAGAAAGCCCAGCTCGGCCATCAATCGCTCCGCGTAGAGCGCCCAGCCCTCACCGTGCCCCGAGGACCACATCATCAGACGCTGATACCGGTTGAGCAGATCCGCCCGGAACACCGTCTGGCCGATCTGCAGGTGATGGCCGGGCACACCCTCGTGATAGACGGTCGTCTTCTCCCGCCAAGTGGTGAACTCCTCTACGCCCTCGGGCAGCGACCACCACATCCGTCCCGGACGGGTGAAATCCTCCGACGGAGCGGTGTAGTAGATGCCCTCACCCGAGGTGGGAGAGAGCTTGCCCTCAATGGTGCGAACCGGATCCGGGATGTCGAAATGGGTGCCGGCCAGCGCGCTGACCGCATCGTCCGCGGTCGTCTGCAGCCAGCGGGTGAGTTCCTCGCGACCGGACAGGATCCGCGCCGGGTCGTCGTCGAGGGCAGCTATCGCAGCGGTCAGGCCCATGCCGGGACTGATCTCCCCGGCGACCTGCTTCTTCTCGGCCACGATCCGCGCCAGCTCGGACCAGCCCCACTCGTAGGTCTCGGCCAGGTCCAGCTCCGCACCGGTGAAGTAGCGCAGCCACCGGCCGTACCGCTCCTCCCCCACCGCGTCGGAGACCGGCGCTGTCGGCAACAGTCGGTCGATGAGGAAGCCGCGAAAGTCTCGCAGCGCTTGTGCGGCAGCCGAAGCGGCCGCCTCCAGGTCATGCCTGAGAGCCCCCTCGGTGTCCGAGCGTTCGACGAAAGCGGCGAAGAACGGGGGTGCTTCCTCGTCGCCGGCCCAGCGTGCCGCGATGTCGGCGCAGGTCCGGACCTGGCGCGCCGCGGAGACCCGACCGTCCGCAGCGGCGACGGCCAGACCGGCGGCGTAGGCCTCGAACGCTGCGGGGAGACTGGCCATCCGGCTCGCGATGATGGCCCAGTCCTGCTCGGTGTCGGTGGACATCAGATCGAACACGATCCGCAGGGACTGCATCGGACTCGCGGTGGTGTTCAGCTCGGAGCTGAAGTCGCCTGCGTCGGACAGGTCGAGTTCGGTCGAGAGCCGCTCGACCATCGCCGCGTTGGCCACCCGCTCCCGGTCGTCGGCCGGCTGGATCAGCTGCAGTTCGGCCACCGCACGCCGCGCCAGTTCGGCACGGGCCGCGAACCCGTCAGCGCCGTAGTCGGTCAGTTCGGTCTCGTACCCTGGTACGCCGAAGAAGGTCGCCGCGATCGGTTCCAGGGCGCAGTAGTCCTCGACGTACCGGTCTGCGACGACGTCGGTAGGCGAGATCGCACCAGCAGGGGGCTCAGGGGAGGTCACGAGCGGCGACCCTAGCGGCGACCCTCTCTCCATGGACGTTATGCGCATAACGTCCGGATTTCGAACCCAGTGCGGGACGTTGTGTGCATAACGTCCCGAAATGGGTGAGGACTAGATTGGGATTCTGTGAACGAGTCATCCAGCGTCGACGTGATCTTCTCCGCCGGCCACCAGCAGGTGGTCTTCTGTACGGATGAGCCCAGCGGACTCAAGGCGATCATCGCCATCCACTCGACGACCCTCGGACCAGCGCTGGGCGGAACCCGGTTCTATCCCTACCCCGACCAGGCGGCCGCGCTGACCGACGTCCTGCGGCTGTCCAAGGCAATGTCGTACAAGAACTCCCTGGCCGGTCTCGATCTCGGTGGCGGCAAGGCTGTCATCATCGGCGATCCTGCCCGCGACAAGACCGAGCAGCTCCTCCGCGCGTACGGCCGGTTCGTGGAGAGCCTGTCCGGGCGGTACATCACCGCTTGCGACGTCGGTACCTACACCCCCGACATGGACGTCATCGCCCGAGAGACCAGCTATGTCTCGGCGCGATCGGTGGAGCACGGTGGCGCTGGCGACTCTGCCGGGCTCACTGCCGTTGGAGTCTTCCAGGGCATGCGCGCTAGTGCCCAGCATGTATGGGGGACACCATCATTGAGCGGTCGCCGGGTGGCCATCTCTGGTGTCGGCAAAGTCGGTAGTCACCTCGTGGACCATGTCGTGGCAGACGGTGCATCGGTCGTGATCACCGACGTAGATCCAGCTGCCGTTGATCGGGTCCGGACGATTCACCCGCTGGTCGACGTGGCCGCCGACAACGCCTGCCTGCTGTCGGAAGAGCAGGACATCTACGCCCCATGTGCGCTGGGCGGCGCTCTCGACGATGAGACCGTCGCCGCGCTGAAGGCCCGCGTCGTGTGCGGCGGAGCCAACAACCAACTGGCCCATCCCGACATCGGCAAGGTGCTGGCCGACCGCGGCATCCTGTACGCACCGGACTACCTGGTCAACGCCGGCGGGGTGATCCAGTGCGAGAACGAGGTCGGAGGCTACCCCGCCGAGCGGGCCCGCGTCATGACCGAGCGGATCTTCGACACGACGTTGCGAGTCTTTGCCCTCGCCGAAGCAGACGGCGTTCCTCCGGTCGTCGCAGCCGACCGTTTGGCCGAGCGCCGGATCGCCTCGGTCGGGCGGCTGTCCGCCATCCGCCTGTCCGAGACGCACGCGCGGCGCTGACCGCAAGCGCTGCGCACCTTGCAGGGGTGCCCGCGACAGAGGACTGACCCCGTTGTGCCTTTACGAATCGTTGTGTCGACCCTGCTGGTCGCTCCGACCTCGGTCGGCACGGCCAAGAATCTTTCCGCCGAGCACCATTCTGGCCGGTGAGCGGACCCAGGTCCGCACTGAACACTGCACAGCCGTTGCTCCTGAGCGCCTCGGCGAGTTGGCCGGGCATGTCACGCGCAGCGAGGTCGAGGGCAGCAATGCCGCGTTCCGACTGGTCTTCAGAACTCGACTGATTGGCCGGGGCTCGATGGACCCAAGCGTGATGCCCGTCACCTGGCTCAGGACACTCGCCACCCGTCGTGCTTGGTGGGCGACAGGCAGGTACTCTTGCGTTCTGACACACACACCCATCGGGACCGTTCCGGACCCGTATTCCTGTACGAGGGGGTCGAGCCATGGGGCGCGGCCGTGCGAAAGCCAAGCAGACTCGAGTCGCTCGGGACTTGAAATACAGCTCTCCGAACACTGATCTCGAGCGATTGCAGCGTGAACTGTCCGGTGCGGCGGGGCCATCAGGCTCGACCACCGAGGTCGGTCTGTCTGACGACGAGCCTGACGTGTGGGCCGGTCAATCGGACCCGGATGAGGATCGCTGGGCTTCCAGCGCTCGCTGAGCCGGCTACCCAATCGGAGCCCGCTTCGGGAAATCGGCATAGTCCCCGGTCAACCGTGCTGCTGAACCCGCGGCAGCTCCCGGCCGTTCGGTGATCCGACCGGCGACCCAGGCCGGGACACCTCGGCCGGTGAGCACGGCAAGGGCACCGGCAACCGATCCCTCCGGGACGATTGCCACCATGCCGACTCCGCAGTTGAAGGTGCGCTCGAGTTCGGGTAGCGCAACCTGGCCCAGCCGGCCGATCGTCGAGACCAACTCCGGCAACTCCCAGGTCCTCCGGTCGAGCACCGCCTGCAGAGTCGCTGGGATGACCCGGCCGAGGTTGCCGGCCAGCCCGCCGCCGGTGATGTGGGCGAAGGCGTGCACGTCGGTCGTCGACGTGAGGGCTAGGCAGTCGAGTGCATAGATCCGGGTCGGGGTGAGCAGTAGCTCCCCCAGGGCCGGCGCACCACGGTCGGCATCCGGTAACGGGTCCGCGAGTTGCAACCCGGCATGCTGCAGCAGCACTCGCCGGGCCAGGACGTACCCGTTGGAGTGCAGTCCGGTGCTGCCCATCGCCAGGACGACGTCGTCAAGGCGCACCCGCTCCGGCCCCAGCAGGGTGTCGGCCTCGACGATGCCGACCGCCGTCGCGGCGACGTCGTAGTCGTCGGGTCGCATCAGGTCGGCATGCTCAGCGGTCTCGCCGCCGACGAGGGCGGCACCGGACTGGAGGCACCCGGCGGCGATGCCCGCGACGATGTCGGCAATCCGCTCCGGCACGACCTGCCCGCAGGCGATGTAGTCCGAGACGAACAGCGGCTCGGCCCCGCAGACCACCAGGTCGTCGACGACCATCGCGACCAGGTCGATGCCGATCGTGTCGTGCCGGTCCATCGCCTGCGCGATCGCGAGCTTGGTCCCGACGCCGTCGGTCGAACTCGCCAGTACCGGGCGGCGGTAGCGGGTCAGGTCGAGTTCGAACAGCCCCGCGAACCCACCCAGGCCGCCCACGACCTCTGGACGCCGGGTCTTGTCCACCGCCGCTCGGATCAGAGTCACGGCACGTTCGCCCGCGTCGATGTCGACACCGGCCGAGGCGTAGGAGATGCCCTTCGACGGGACTGCGTCGGCTGGGCCCGGCGAAACCGCCGTCACGGTCGGCTCAGCGCATCCCGTGCGCCGACACCGGACCTCAGGATCCCGGGATCGGGCAGCGGAGTGATCCCCAGCTCCACCCCTTCCAGGATGTGCTTGCCGATCGCTGCGCTGTCCGGAAGCTCGATCGGGTAGGCACCGGTGAAACAGGCGGTGCACAGCCGATTCGCCGGCTGTTCGCTTGCCGCGACCAGGCCCTCCAACGAGATGTAGCCCAGTGAGTCGGCGTTGATCGAGGCACGGATGCCGTCGACCTCCAACCCGTTGGCGACGAGCTCGGCCTTGCTGGCGAAGTCGATCCCGTAGAAGCAGGGCCATTTCACCGGGGGCGAAGCAATCCGTACGTGTACTTCGATCGCGCCCGCTTCGCGGAGCATCCGGATCAGCGCGCGCTGGGTGTTGCCTCGCACGATCGAGTCGTCCACGACGATCAGTCGCTTGCCGCGGATGACTTCGCGTAACGGGTTCAGTTTGAGGCGGATTCCCAGCTGCCGGATCGTCTGACTCGGCTGGATGAACGTCCGGCCGACGTAGGAGTTCTTGACCAGCCCCATGCCGTACGGGATCCCGGAGGCCTCGGCGTACCCGACGGCGGCCGGGGTGCCGGACTCCGGGACGGGGATCACGAGGTCGGCTTCGACCGGCCACTCCTTGGCCAGTCGGCGCCCGACCTCCACGCGGGTGGCATGCACGGTGCGGCCGCTGATCGTCGTGTCGGGACGGGCCAGGTAGACGAATTCGAAGAGGCAGCCTTTCGGCTTGGCCATGGCGAAGTGCTCGGAGCGCAGGCCCTCGGAGTCGATCGCGATCAGCTCACCGGGCTCGACCTCGCGGACGTAGGAGGCCCCCACGATGTCGAGCGCCGCGGTCTCGCTGGCCACGACCCAGCCGCGCTCGAGCCGCCCCAGAACCA
>JACCUM010000479.1 GCA_013811805.1 Geodermatophilaceae bacterium
CCGTTGTTCGCGAACCGGCTGTCGGCGTGGGTCAGGCCGCCAAAGCCGAGCATCCCTGCCTCTGGACCGGCAACCGGCGTAGTTGCCGGATTTGGTGCGAGCCCGGGTGTCACCCGGGTGTCCGGCACTGCGTTCGGCCGCTTGGGTCCGGGGAACTCAGGACCGTTGGTCAGGACGCCGGGCCGTTCGCCGGCATGGCGGGCGGCGATCTCGCGTAACGAGGTCGAGCCCATCCGCGTCAGGGCCTGCCGAACCTGCTGCGCATCGATCGCCGGTCCCTCCACGCCAGGGTCCGGCGCGGCCGACGCCGGGGCGGTGAGCAGTCCCAGGACGACAGCCACTGCGGCGCACATCGTCACGATCGCGGAAGCTGGTGTGGACAATCTGCGTGCGCGCATCAAGTACCTCTCAAGGCGAAATGGGATGGCGGCTAAGGACTGACCGAGTCGCCAGTGCTCGGGACGCTAGCAGCGGTCTGTCGCTCTGGCTAGACGGCGGCCGGATTTGGGTGACGGCGCGTTGCTGGGTGGCGGGAGTAACGTGCGTGGGCGGAGACGAGGAGGATCTATGCGACTGTTCGGACGCAAGAAGAGGCAGGGCGGTAAGGGTGGCGGCAGCGGTGCCCACCTGCTGCAGTTCGCCAAGTCGCGGCAAGGGGTCGAGGCCTACCTCGAGCCCGAGAACGCGGCCGGTGAGTTGACCGTCGTGCTGGTTGCCGACGACGGCGAATGGACGCGCAGGCGGGTGCCGAGTGCGGAGACCGTACGGAAGTTCGGTAACCAACTCGGCATTCCGGTACGCGAGGTGCAGACCGACGGCTATCCCAAGACGATGCGCGAGACGAGCGTCGAGGACATCGCCCGTCCCTGAGCTTCGGGCCACCGCGGGTGCGTGACCAAACGGGCTGACGGTAAAGTCAGCCGTTCTGGCCACGCAGCAGCATGGAGATTCCTAAGTGACCGCCCCGACGTACCAACTGACGCATCTGGCCGCCCTCGAGGCGGAGTCCTTGCACATCTTCCGCGAGGTCGCCGCCGAGTTCGAACGGCCGGTGCTGCTCTTCTCCGGCGGCAAAGACTCCGCGGTGATGCTCTGGTTGGCCATCCGCGCCTTTGCCCCGGCTCCGATCCCTTTCCCGGTGATGCACATCGATACTGGGCACAACTTCCCAGAAGTTATCGAGTACCGGGACCGAATCGTTGCGCAGACCGGGATCCGGCTCGAGGTCGCCAGCGTGCAGGCTGCGATCGACTCAGGACGGATCAGCGAGCCACCGGGACGCGACCCCAACCGCAATCAGTTGCAGATCGTCCCCCTGCTCGACGCGATCACCGAACATCGCTTCGATGCCGTTTTCGGCGGTGCTCGACGCGACGAGGAGCGGGCCCGGGCCAAGGAGCGGGTGTTCTCCTTCCGTGACGAGTTCGGCCAGTGGGACCCCAAGAATCAACGCCCGGAGCTGTGGTCGATCTACAACGGCCGGCACCACCGCGGCGAGCACATCCGGGTGTTTCCGCTGTCGAACTGGACCGAATCTGATATCTGGCACTACATCCGCGATGCGGAAGTACCGCTGCCGAGCATCTACTACGCCCACGAGCGTGACGTCTTCCAGCGCGACGGCATGCTGCTCGCGGCCGGGTTGTGGACCACGCCGCGCGCGGACGAACCGGTCGAACGGCGGATGGTCCGCTACCGCACGATCGGAGACGCGACCTGCACCGGTGCGGTGGCGTCCTCGGCGGCCACCATCGCGGATGTCATCGACGAGGTGGACGCCACCCGGATCACCGAGCGCGGGGCCACCCGCGCCGACGACCGAGCCAGCGAGGCCGCCATGGAAGACCGCAAGCGGGACGGATACTTCTGATGGATTTGCTCCGATTGGCAACGGCCGGTTCGGTCGATGACGGCAAGTCGACCTTGATCGGGCGGCTGCTCTATGACAGCAAATCCATTTTCGAGGACCAGCTCACCCACGTCGAGGATGTCAGCCGACGCCGAGGGCTGGGTACGGCCGATCTTGCGCTGCTGACCGACGGCTTGCGTGCCGAGCGCGAGCAGGGCATCACGATCGACGTCGCCTACCGCTACTTCTCCACTCCGCGGCGCCGGTTCGTGTTGGCCGACACCCCTGGGCACCCGCAGTACACCCGCAACATGGTCACGGGTGCCTCCACCGCCAACCTTGCCCTTGTCCTGGTCGACGCCCGAAACGGCATCCTCGAACAGACCCGTCGGCACGCATTCCTGACCACCTTGCTCCGGGTCCCGCACATCGTCCTGTGTGTCAACAAGATGGACCTGGTCGATCACTCCCAGGACCGATTCAACGAGATCCGGGACGAATTTACCGCTTTCGCCGCGAAACTCGACGTCGGTGACCTCACCTTTATCCCGGTCTCGGCATTGAACGGCGACAACATCGTCAGTCGATCGGTGTCCATGCCCTGGTATGAAGGACCATCGCTGCTTCACCATCTCGAAGAGGTGCACATCGCGTCGGACCGCAACCTCGTGGATGTACGGTTCCCGGTCCAGTACGTGATCCGGCCTCGCGACGACCAGCACCACGACTACCGGGGATACGCCGGTCAGGTGGCCGGCGGTGTGCTGGCGGTCGGCGACACCGTCGAGGTGCTGCCCTCCGGGATGCAGTCGACGATCTCGCACATCGACACGCCGGACGGCCCGGTCGACGAGGCGTTCGCACCGATGTCGGTGGTGATCCGGTTGGCCGACAATGTCGACGTGTCCCGTGGCGACCTGCTCTGCCGGCCGCAGAACCAGCCGGTCATGAGTCAGACGGTCGAGGCGGTCGTGTGCTGGATGAGTGGTACGTCGAAGCTTCAGGACGGTCAGCGGTACGCCCTCAAGCACACCCATCGCTGGTCGAAAGCGATTGTGCGCGATCTGAAATACCGCATCGACGTCAACTCGATGCACCGGGAAGAGGGCGTGCAGTCCTTGGGACTCAACGACATCGGCCGGGTCACCCTGCGGCTGGCCCAGCCGATCTTCGCTGACGAGTACCGACGCAACCGGACGACCGGGAGTTTCATCCTGGTCGACGAGGTCACCAACAACACCGTCGGCGCCGGGATCATCACCAACGCCAGCTAGCTCCTCTGCCCGTCAGTCAGCGGGCAGTCGCCAGCGCAGACCCGGGAATCGAGCGAACCCTCGGTCGTAGGTAACCCATTCGCAGCCCGATTCGATGGCCAGTGCAGCAAGGTAGGCATCGGTCACGTCGTTCCAGCGCACGTGCGTCCGCAGGCACAGATCGGTGAAGATCTCGAAGTGTCGCCCACCCGGGCGAATGCGGCGGCATGAGGCTCGACCGAGGATTCCGTTGACGAACGCGAGGGCGTCGCCGATCTTGGCTGGAGAGACAGCTGCCCGCGGATTCGTCGCGATTCTGACAACGCTGCTGCACACCAGTTCGCTCATCCCAAAGGGCGCCCCGTCGCCCACAACGCCTTCCAGCCAACGCCGAGACTCCTCATGCATCTCGGAATCAGGGCTGAAGGCGTACAGCAGGACGTTGACGTCAGGGAGTTGCACGTCGTGCGGTTTCCCTTTGCACCCGCAGAAAGTGCTCCACGTCTTCTTCGTCCAGAAGGTCGCGAATGGCACGGGGATCGTCGATGTCGATACCTGGGCGCACACCTCGCGGGCCCGTGTCGACCGGGACCCGATATGGCTCTTGGCCCCGAGTTGTGTCGATGGTCAGCAAGCGACGCAGGGCATCCTCGATCACACTGGTGAGCGTGCGGTCCTCCGCAGCCGCTCGCTGCTTCGCCTGCCGTACGAGGTCGTCGTTGAGGTTCAGCGTGGTTCGCATGCAGATGAGCATACCGCCGTACGCAGATATCTGCTCAGGGCAGCTCGATATCTCTCTGTCGCAGATATGCCTCGATCGCGTCGGCGGATGCCTCAACCGGCAACTCTGAGGTGTCGACCACGACGTCAGGGCGGGTCGGTAGTTCGTACGGGTCAGAGATCCCGGTGAACGAACCGATCTCGCCGGTTCTGGCCCTGGCATAGAGCCCCTTCACATCGCGACCCTCGCACACCTCCAGGGGGGTGGACAGGTGCACCAGACCGAAGACGCCGTAGGCCTCGACCATCGTCCGAGCGTCTTCGCGAGCACCGTCGTACGGCGCGATCGCGGCGATGATCACGGCGCCACCGTGCCGGACGACTTCGGCCGATACCCAGCCGATCCGGCGGATGTTCAGATCGCGATCTTCGCGGCTGAAGGACAGCCCTTGCGACAGCATCGTGCGGACGATGTCTCCGTCCAGGACGGTCACCTCACGCTGAGCTGTCCAGCGTCGCAGCAACTCCTCGGCGACCGTGGACTTGCCGGCTCCGGAGAATCCGGTGAGCAGCACAGCGAATCCGGGACCGGTGGATGGGGGCACTGAGCATTCCTCCTAGTGGGACGCACGGTGTTCGGCATGGACAGGGTGGGCCCGGACCGGATGTCAACGATTCGAGCCTGAGACCCAGGCATCTTCGTCGGTGAGCAGGGCGGCGATGTCGTCGGGTAACCGACCAGCCAGCACGTCTGCCAAGGTGACTCGTTCCAGGACCGATCGATAGCTGGCTCGCGCTGCGACCCACACCTTCGTGAGTTCCCGCGACACGCCTGGATAGTCGAGATCCTCGGGGCGCTCGCCGTGAATATCGGCGAGGAAGCCCTGCTCGACGCGCATGATGTCGGCGATCGAGATCTCCGTCGCCGGACGACCCAGGCGGTAACCGCCTTCGCGGCCACGGGTACTGGCGACCAAGCGGGCAGCGGTCAGATCGGCGAGAATGGCCTGCAGGAAGCGCACCGGGATCTTCTGCGCGGCCGCGATGCGCTCAGAGGTGAGCGGCTCCGGGCCGCCTGCTGCGAGTTCGAGACTGGCGCGAATCGCGTAGTCCACGCGCGCCGAGATCCTCACCCCTGCAGTATGGCCGCCCGGTGTCAGGGGCCGAGCAGGACCGGCGACTGGCTGATCAGGTCGACGGGTGCCGTGTGACATCCTCGCGGGGATGACCGGCGGAACTCCTGTGGCCGGGACGGTGGTCGCGGCCGCCATCATCCGCGGCGGCAAAGTCCTCGCCGCCCAACGGTCCTCACCTCCAGCGCTGGCCGGGCTCTGGGAGTTTCCCGGCGGCAAGGTCGAACCAGGGGAGACGGAGGGGCAGGCGCTGATCCGCGAATGTCAGGAGGAGATCGGCGTGCTCGTCACGCCTCAGTGCTTTCTCGGCGAGGTGCCCAATCCGTACGGCCGGGGCGGAGTGCGCCTGTGGTCGGCTGTTCTATGCAAACCCGACGAAGCCCAGCCCGTGGCACTGGAGCACCTCGAGTTGCGCTGGCTCGGCGCCTCGGATCTCGGGAGCGTGCAATGGCTGCCCGGGAACCGCCAATTCGAAGCAGCCGTGCGCCCCCTCCTGGATTGAGTGAAGGACGCCTTCTATCAATAGGTTTGATAGAAGGCGTCCTTCACTCCGAAGGAAGGGGGGCGCTCACGGCTTGGTCGCCGGTGCCTTGGCTCGGGCGCTGCCCTTGCCCAGCCCGATCTTCGAGCCGAGCCAGACGACCGGGTCGAA
>JACCUM010000504.1 GCA_013811805.1 Geodermatophilaceae bacterium
GACTGGTCACCCGGGTCAGATCGATGACGGCGGTGAACTCATCGTCGGCGCTGCAGGACTTGAAGATACTGGGAACCTCCGGAGTGGACGCGAATCCACCGAAGACGTCCTGCCAGTAACCGCTGGCGGCCGGGCTCTGCGCCAAGCCCTCGAAGTTGTACCAGCGGTCGAAGTTGAAGCAGACCGCATCGGCGTTGAAGTCAGCGCCGTCGTGGAAGGTGACGCCTTCCTTGAGTTGGAAGGTGTAGGTCAGGCCGTCGTCACTGGGCTCGTAGGAGTCGGCCAGACCGGGCTGGGGCTCAGCGGTGCCCTCACCGGGCTCGAGCAGTCCCTCGAAGATCTGCCGGGTGACCCGGAAGGTCTCACCGTCGGTCGCGAAGGCAGGGTCCAGCGTGCCGGGGTCGGCGGCTGCGCCGAAGACGAACGTGCCGCCGCCCCCCCCTTCGGTGGTGGGCTCGCGCTCACTGTCCGCGCATGCCGAGAGAGCCAACGCAGCAATGGAGACCGCCGCGATGGCGGTCAGCCGCTTCTTGGATCCGTGCATGTAGATACCTGCCTTTTCAGCATCGTTGCTTCGCGCCGTCGAACACGCCTGCGAGCAGACATGGCCGACGGCCCGGGGGGCACTCCGGTTGAAATGCGGACCATATCCGTACGTTCGCCTTGCCGCGACCCATGCCTGGCCGCCGAGACCAGACCTTTATCTGCCATCCCAGCGGACTTTCTCCGGAGAAAGTCACATCTGGGCCCGCTCAGACCGCACATTCTCCGGAGAATGTGCGGATTTCCCGCGCGGCTCAGGCGGTGACGCTGCGACGGCCCTCGAAGGCGCGCCCGAGAGTGACCTCGTCGGCGTACTCGAGATCTCCACCCACCGGCAACCCACTGGCCAGCCGGGTCACGATCATGCCCATCGGTGCCACCATCCGGGCCAGGTACGTGGCAGTCGCCTCGCCCTCAAGGTTGGGATCGGTGGCCAGGATCAACTCCTTGATCTCCCCGTCGGCCAGGCGGGCCATCAGCTCGCGGATCCGCAGGTCCTCTGGCCCGATGCCGTCGATCGGGCTGATTGCCCCACCGAGGATGTGATAGCGACCGCGGAACTCACGGGTGCGCTCGATCGCGACGACATCCTTGGGCTCTTCGACGACGCAGATCACGTCCAGGGCTCGGCGGGGGTCCCGGCAGATCTTGCACTGATCTGCCTCGGCGACATTGCCGCAGGTGGTGCAGAACCGCACCTCGTCACGCACCCGGTTCAAGGCAGCGGCCAACCGAGTGATGTCAGCACCCTCGGAACCGAGGATGAAGAACGCGATCCGCTGAGCGCTTTTCGGACCGACACCGGGCAACCGGCCCAGTTCGTCGATCAGATCCTGGACCGCACCTTCATACATCCGGCTACATCCCGGGCAGACCCAGCCCGCCGAGCCCACCGGCGAGAGGTCCCATGGTCTGGCTGGCCAACTCCGCTACCTGCCGGCTGGCATCCCGTACGGCGGCCACGACCAGATCCTGCAGACTCTCGACGTCCTCTGGATCGACCGCCTTCGGGTCGATCGTCACCGCCGTGAGCTCGCCCGAGCCGGTCATCGTGACGCGCACCAGACCGCCGCCGGCCGACCCGGTGACCTCGGTGTCGGCCAACTCCTCCTGAGCAGCCATCAGCTGCGCCTGCATCTGCGCGGCCTGCTGCATCAGCGCCTGCATGTCCGGAACGCCACCTGGCTGCATGTTCGTCAGGGTAGTGCGCACCTGCCGAGTCGACCGGTCAGGGCGCGCGCGATCAGCGGGCGAGCCGACCCCGCGCATCCGGTCGGAGCAGGTAGTAGATGACCCCCAGGGCCGTGACTGCGACCAGAACGTTGAGCACCACGAACAGGATGGTGCTGGCCTGGACGAAGATGCCGAGCAAGGCCCCGAGCAACACCAGAATGCTGATCACGATCGCCGTGATCCCATCCAGCTGGCCACGCAGGCCTCGTTGCCCTCGGTGTCGGCCAGGACCCACCATGCAGGTGCCGCGACGAGCGCGTCGATCGTGACTTGCACGTCCTGTACGGCGGTGGGGTCGGCGGGCACGCAGCTCGCGCGCTGCGGCCGAGACCTGCCTGGCCAGCTCGACGTCGCGCTGACTCAACCGCCTGCGCGTGTGAACACGCGATGCGACCGAAGGAAGGCTTTCAGCGCCAACGGCGGAGCAGGCCGGCGAATGTACCCAGCACCTCGGATCGCGGCAGCGCCTCAGCGTAGCCATGCGCCTTGAGCCGTACCTGCTCACCGAGGTCGTGGACGACGAAGCCGCCCTCGAACTCGTTGTGTTCCAAATGCATTTCGTAGGCGACGAGGGCGGCCAACCCACGGACGAAGAAGTGCCGCGGAGTGACCAGACTGCCCTCGGGCCAGGAGATGCGGACATCGTCGTACTCGGCCTCGAACCGGAAACCGCCGGCGGTCCCCGAGTCGTTCGGCACAATTGGTGCCGTACCGATCGTGGCCCAATGCGGGTTGCGTTCCAGGATCTCCAGGCTGATCCGGCGCCTTCCGTCGCCTGAGAACGTTCTGTGGGCGATGTCCTTGGGTAACTTGAACAGGTCACCGGTACGCGCGAGATAGTGGCCGTAATGTTCTGCGCCCTCGGCCTTCTTGAACTCGACGCGGACGCAGCCGTGTACGAGGTAGAGGTAGACGTCGCATTGGAAGTTGGTGTTCCAGAATGGCAGCGCGTCGGCAGCGCCGGTGGACTCCCAGAACACCACCGGGCCGACGCTGCCGAGTTCGGTCGGTACGTGCGTTGCCCGGTCGATCGCCCCGCCGAAGGAGACGACGTTGATCAGGTCGTAGGGCCCGCGTGGTCCGGTGATGTGCGACTCGCCCGGCGTCACGTCGAGGCCGGCGAAGTCGGGATGCAGAGGGTTGCTCACCTCGCGGCTCCTAGTCAACAGCAGTCTCGACGGTCCGTCAGTCCAGCAAGCCGTTGTGCTGCAACCATTCCACAATCATTCTTACCGCTCGCTCGACATGCTCAGGCTGGTCCGAGAAGTAGTGCGTGGCTCCCTCGACCGCCCGCAGTTCCTTCCGGTCGTGCGGCACCGCGTCGAAGAGCGCCCGCGCATGCGAGGGAAAGCAGACCTGGTCGGCAGTGCCGTACATCACCAGCACCGGAACGCTGACTCGTGCCAGCTGTTCGGGTCCGTTGCACCGGGTCTCGTCCACGCTCCACTGACTCAGCCAAGACCGCAGGCTGGTCAGATGACCGAGCGTGGCCGGGGACAGATTCGCCTGGTACGGGGGACCCCACAGTGTCCCCGGCTGCCGGTCGGAGGGTTCGATGCTCAGATCGAGGAAGCGGGGATCGGCCACGGTGCCGTGCACCGTGAACGGCAGATCGCGTACCCGACCCCCGCTGACCTCGACCAGCCGGTCGAGTTGCTCGCGGACCCATGCCGTGATCCGCCGGTTACGAGCAACTTGGGCGGCGCGATAGCGCGTCAGAAAATCCTGGCTGTACGACGGACCGTTCGCTGGATCGAACATGTCCACTGTGGAATCCCGGTTGCGGAACGGGTCAGCCTCGTCAGTGATCGCCGGGTCCAGCCATTCGGTGTAGACCAGGGCTCTGCCGGGATGGGCCATGAGCTCGATCACCGCGTCCGCGGGCGACAGCTCGGCAGCGATGATGTCCACCGGATCTCCGGCCGGAGTATGGGTGATCGTCGGAGACTCGGCCTGGCTTTGATAGAGCGCGGACAGGCCGCCGCCCCCGGAGTTGCCGACCAGCACGACCTTCTCGTACCCCTCTCGGCGCAGGTAGGCGATGATCGCGCCGATGTCCAGGACGCAGTTCTCCATCGTCAACATCGAATCGTTGCCGATGTACCGGGTGTTGGCCCCGATGACGTCGACCCCGTACGGGGACAGAGCAGGCAGCAGATAGTGGCCCATGAAGTTCGAACTCGGGTGGATGACTACGACGGCCGTACCCGAGCGGGTCGGACCACGCTGTCTGGCAGCCCACAACTTGCCGGCCTGCCGGGCAATTCCCGAGTAGATGTCAACCTGCTTGCTGGCCACCATCGGGATGGCGAGCAGCTCTGGCGCCTGGAGGTGTGCGGGACAGTTCACGAGATGAGCCGACCACCGTCCACGACGAGGGTCTGACCGGTCATGAACGCCGACTCATCGCTGGCGAGGTAGAGCACCGCGTTGGCTATGTCACTCGGCTGGCCTGCCCGCCCGACGAGAATCTTGCCGGTCAACCACGCTCGCCGCTCGGGATCGGCCAGCACCGCTTCCGTCGCCGGGGTCTCGATGAGTCCGGGAGCAACTGCATTGCAGCGGATTCCCCGCGACCCGTAGTCGAAGGCCACCGAGCGGGTAAGGGCCACGACTCCGCCCTTGGCCGCGACGTAGGCCCCGAATCGAGGAGAGGCGGCCAGGGCAGCGACCGAGGCGGTGTTGACGATCGCGCCACCACCGCCCTCGATCATCACCGGGATCGCGTGCCTGCAGCCGAGGAACACACCTGTCAGCGTGACCGCGATCGTGCGGTCCCATTCCGGCAGGCTGGTTTCGGTGACCGATCTGTTCAGCGGCGCCCAGTACGCGTTGTTATGCAGGACATCCAGTCTGCCGTAGGTGGAAATGGTCAGTTCCACCATCTCGCGGACCGACTCGTCGTCACTGACATCGACCCGGCACACGATGGCCTGTCCGCCCGCGGCTTCGATCTCCGCGACCGACCGGGCTGCTCCGTCGGTGTCGACGTCGGCGACGACGACCTGGGCGCCTTCTGTGGCGAAGGCCAGAGCGGTCTGCCTGCCGATTCCTGATCCGGAACCGGTGACGACCACGACCTTGCCGGGAAAGCGATTCCTCGAGGAGTGAGCCGGGTCGGTCATGCTTCCGGACTCCGCCCGCCGAGATAGCTGTCGATCACCGCTGGATCGGCCAGTAGCTCTTGAGCGGACCCGGTCATGACAACCGACCCGGTACTGAGCAGATACCCACGATCAGCACAACCCAGCCCCTGCTTCACGTTCTGCTCGACCAGCAGGATGGTCAGCCCTTCGGAGGCCAGGTCGCGGATCAGGGCGAAAACCTCACCGACGAGCAGCGGCGAAAGCCCCAAGGAGGGCTCGTCGAGCAGCAGGATCTTCGGTCGGGCCATCAGGGCCCGACCGATGGCGAGCATCTGCTGTTCGCCACCGGACAGCGTGCCGGCCTTCTGGTTGCTTCGCTCGCGCAAGGCTCCGAACCGAGTGAGCACCCCATCGAGATCTGCGTCCGGGTCGCCTGACCGACGCCGCGCGAAAGCCCCGAGCCGGAGATTCTCCTCGACGGTCAACGAGGGCAGGATCCGCCGACCCTCTGGTACGTGCGCCATCCCGGCGCGCACCAGCTGGTCGCTGCGCCGATCCGTGACGTCCTTGCCGTTCAACAGGACCTGGCCCGACCAGGGTCTGATCATCCCGGAAACAGCTCGGAGAAAGGTGCTCTTTCCGGCGCCGTTGGCGCCGAGGAGGGCGACCAGTTCTCCTTGGGCGACGGTCAGGTTGATTCCGTCGATGCCGGTGATCCGGCCGTACCCCGCGCGAAGGTCACTTACCTCGAGAGCCGGCACGGCGGCGATTGACGACGCCGGACTCGGGTCAGGTGCCAAGGTAGGCCGTCCTGACCTGATCGCTGGCCAGGGCATCGGCCGGTGTCCCCTCGATCAGCTTGCGTCCGAAGTTCAGCACGGTGACGACGTCGCAGACGGTGGCGATGACGTCCATGTCGTGCTCCACGATCACCACCGTGATCCCCTCGTCGCGCAAGGCCCGGATCCGCGGGACCAGGTCGAGGCGTTCCTTGGCGGTCATGCCGGCAGCGGGCTCGTCCATCAGCAGCAGCTTGGGTTTGGCCGAGACCGCTCGGGCGATCTCCACCTGCTTCTGCAAGCCATAGGGCAACGTTGCGGCCCGGCGCTTGCGGTAGTCGGTGAGCCCGAAGATCCTCAGTGCGTGGTCGGCCTCCCGGTCGAGCTCCTTGTCTGCCGCCGTTCGCAACGGCCACAACGACAGGAAGCCCGTGCGTGCATGGGAGTGCTGACCCAGCAGCACGTTCTCCCGTACGGTCAAGCCGCCGAACAGCCGGAGATTCTGGAAGGTACGGGTCACTCCGAGCGGCACCCGCTTCTGCGGCGACAAGCGGGTGATGTCGCGTCCGTCGAGCTCCACGACCCCGTCGGTGGGCGGGAGGAATCCGGACATCACGTTGAGCAGCGTGGTCTTACCGGCACCGTTGGGTCCGACGACGCCATGGATGGAGCCCCGCTCGACCTCCAGGGTCACCTCGGCCAGGGCGGTCACACCCAGGAACTGCTTGGTGATGTCCAGGGCTCGCAGCGTCAGATCAGCCATCCCGCCCTCCCCCACTGCGGCCCGGGACGAGCCGTTTGAACGAGTCCAGGTTGAACCGCCGTTCGGTGCTCCGGCCGATGATGCCCTGGGGACGCAGGATCATCAGGACGACGAAGAGCAGGCCGTACGTGATCTGGTAGTAGTCCTCGAGGAAGTCGAACCAGATCGGCAGCATCGTCAAGACCACCGCTCCGACGATCGCGCCCCAGAAGTACTGCACGCCACCGAGGACGACGAACAGGATGATCAGCAGGGACTGTGGCGCCCCGAACTGCGCCGGAGTGATGATCAGCGTCTCGTGCGCGGACAGCGCCCCCGCTACCCCGGTGATGGCTGCCGAGACGGCGAAGGCCTCCACCGAGATCCTGGTGACCCCAAGCCCGCAGGCACGCGCCGCTTGCTCGTCTTCTCGAATTGCCTCGTACGACAAGCCTTTTCGGGACCGGGTCAGGAAGAACAGGTAGACGATCACCAGCCCGATGCAGATGGCAACCAACGGAATCGTGGTCCCGCGCATCCCGAACAGGCCACTGGCGCCACCGGCGTAATCCCAACTGTCCAGGAGGATCTGGACGATCTCGGCGAAGGCGAAGGTGATGATCGCCAGATACAGGATCGTCAGCCGCAAGGCGATCCAGCCGATGAAGGCACCGGCGACCGCGGCGGTCAGACCCGAGACGACCATGGACAGTTCCAGCGACCACTCGAACTTCAGCGTGAGGATCGAGGCGGTGTACGCACCGATCGCCATGAACGCCGCGTGCCCGAAGGAGAACTTCCCGGTCGCGGCGGTAATCCAGTAACCGAGCGCGAGCAAGATGGCGATGCCGACCTGGATGACGACAGCCTCGGTGTACGCGCTCATCGCTTATCCGCCTCGTGCGCTCCGCGCACCGGTCGGTCCGCTCCTCGCTCGTTCCTCGCTGCGATGCTCCCTCCCTCTCGGCTCACGGCCGGCTCATCTCAGACCCGGCCCACTACGCCGGTGTCCCGCGTGAACAGACCCTGTGGGCGGGCCAGCAAGGTGATACCGACCAGGACGAAGACGATCAGATCTCGGTAGGTAGCCGACAGGTAGGCCACCGTCAGGGTCTCGATGACCCCGATCATCATCGCGGCGATCACTCCGCCGGTGATGTTGCCCAGGCCACCCAACACGATCACCATCAGCGCGGTCAGCGTCGTCTCGAAGCCGGTGAACGGGCTCACCGTGTGGAAGGACAGCCCGGTCAACAGACCCGAAGCCCCGGCC
Organism: Geodermatophilaceae bacterium; assembly: GCA_013811805.1. Taxonomy (GTDB): domain Bacteria; phylum Actinomycetota; class Actinomycetes; order Mycobacteriales; family Geodermatophilaceae; genus JACCQS01. The sequence goes on from JACCUM010000504.1 coordinate 7,657, forward strand.
AGCATCCCCGAGATCACGAAGGTCAACAGAATGACCCGTTGCACCGGGATGCCGAGCAGCCCGGACATGTCCGGATCGTCGGAGACGCCTCGGATGGCCGTTCCCCAGGGTGTCCGGTTGAGGAAGACGTAGAGCAGCACGGTCATCAGCGCGGCGACCACGAGGATGATCAGCTGGTCGCCGACGATCCGCAGCGGACCGATCTCGATCCGCACGTCGTCCAGCACGGTGGGCACCCGCCGTTGATCGCTGCCGAGTACTCGGGTGACCAGCGACGTGAGCACCAACCCGACGCCGAGGCTGCTCAGGATCGGGGCGGTGTGGTAGTCCGCGCTCACGAATCGGAAGGACAGGACGAAGGTGACCCCGGCGACCAGAGCGCCGACTGCCAACGCGGCGAGAAAGGCCAGCACGAAGGGCAGGTCGAGCCGCGAGAGCAACAGCGCACCGCAGATGGCGCTGACCATCGCGGTCTCGCCCAGGGCGAAGTTCAACCGGTCGAGTGCACCGACCACCAGGTTGAAGCTCAGTGCGATCAGCGCGAACGTCGTCCCGAGCAACAACCCGTTGACCAGTTGCTGGATCAGCATGGGTGTCCTGTTCTGTCGGGGTCAGCTTCCCGATCGGCGTACACGATCCCCGGCTTGGGTCAGCTACCCACTTCGCTGATCACGAACTGACCGTTCTCGACGACGGCGTACAGCTCCGGACGATCGCCCGTACCGTCCTCGGCGAACCGGACGTCACCGGACATCCCCTCGTACGGATCGACGCCCTCCAGGTAGTCCAGCAGTCCCTGCCGGTCCTCCTCGATGGTTTCCGGACTGGCGGTGGCCTCGGTCTCGGTGAGGTACTCCGCGATCATGTTCACGATGTCAAAGGCGTACGAGAAGTTCAGCGCCACGACGTCCAGTCCGTTGTCCTCTTCGGCCTGGGCCAGCAAGGTGGCTGCCGGATCGTCGGGGTTGTCCGGGTTGAACTGCGCCGCGGTGATCGTTCCCTCCGCCGCCTCGCCAGCTCCGTTGATGTAGTCCGTACCGCCTGCCTGCAGCGAGCCGGTGCCGATAAGCAGCGATTCCAGACCCTGCGTACGGACCTCGACCGCAATCCGTGCTGCGTCAGCCGGACCCGCGGCCAGCGCGATGACGTCCGGGTTCTCCGCCGCCATCGAGGTGACCTGCGAGGTGAAACTCGGGTCTCCGGAGGTGTAGGTGGTGGTGGAGACCACCTCGACGCCACTCCCGTCGAAGACCTCCGCGTAGAGGTCACCCTGTGCCTTGGTCGTCGCGTTGGCCTCGTCGACGATGATCGCCGCGGTCTGGGCACCCTCCTGTTCCATGACGGCTTCGAGTACCGGGATGCTGTTGGCTGCGTCGGGTGCGGTCATGGTGAAAGACCATGGGCGACTGGGCTCGAGGACACCCGGGCGGCCGGCGCCGGCGCTGACGATCGGGACCTGCAAGTCGGCGGCAATCGCACAGGCGATCTCGCAGCCCGCGCTGTCGACGGGGGCGACGATGGCGAAGACCTCCTCCTCGCTGACCAGTTCGGGGATGGCTGTCACCAGGGTCTGCGGATCGTTACGCGCGTCGACCTCGACCAGTTCGACATCGCGACCGTTGACACCGCCGTCGGCGTTGATCAACTCAACGGCGTACCGCGCCCCGGCGCGCATGGTGTCACTGTTGGTCGCAAAGGGGCCTTCGGAGCTGTGCACCAGACCAAGCCGGTACGGACCCGCGTCGGACTGGTCACCGCCCTCGCTGCCGCCGCCTCCTCCACCGTCGTCCGAACCGCCGCAAGCGGCGACGATCATGAGCGGAAGTGCGGCCAGGACGGCCGCCTTACGACCGGGAGATGCCTTGCGCATGCTGGTGTTCCCTTCCGTGGGTCCGGCTCGGGGTGCTCAAACGTCGTGGCCGAAACTGTTCTGCCTGGGTGTTTGTCTGGCAGAACCGCTTTCTGGACAGTAGTAATCGCCTCGCTTAGTGTCAAGGCATTCCCGTGCGCAGGGCAGACAGTCTCTCTACTCTCCGGAACTTCAGTGCTAACGAAAGGAACAAGGAATGTCGGTCTTCGAGTACCGCCACTACGAACTCGCTCCCGGTAAGCAGGAACTCACGCGCCGCTACGTCCGGGAGTGCAGCGAGCCGAACATGGCCCGGCACGGGTTCCGGATGACCGGACCTTGGGAGGTCATTGCCGGAACCACCAACTCGCTGCACTACCTCCTGGAGTGGGAAGACTTCGATGCGCGCGAGCGCGCCTGGCAGGACTTCTACGCCGACCCGGACTACCGGAAGGACCGGGCCCGAATCATGGCCGACGGCGAACTGGCGCTGCGTGCCAATGTCGCCTTCTGGCGACCGATGCCCGATCCTGTGCCGTCACCGCACTGAACCCCGCCGTTATGGACATAACGGTCGCCTCGCCGCCCCGAACCTGACCCTTGTGCGCACAACGGTCAGGTCGTGACCACTTGCCACGGTGTCCATGTCGCCACAGCGCTCTGCCGTGACGCGTCGACGGTGTCTGTCCCGTCGCCCAGCACGAGGCCCATGCTCAGGCTGACGCCTTCGATCTGGAGCGGCGCGATCGCGTCGTACACGCTTCGATCGTCGACATACCAGCGAGCCTGCGACGTGTCATGCCGATAGCTGATCCGATACCGGTGACTCTGGCCCGCCTTCGAGTCGAGGTCGGTGAATACGCGGTGTGCGAAGTGCTCGGATTCGGCTGCTACGCCCGCAACTCCGGTACGCCGATGTACGGCGACAATCGCCTCGTTGGTCACCTCGAAGCCGAGCAGCATCCCCGTGGGCAGGTCCCGCAGACCGACTTCTCCCAGTGGCGGACCCAGCAGCGGTGCCGGCTGCAGTCCCGCCTCGAAAGACATGTCGACCTGGAAGCTGACCAGCGAGCCGGGCGGCGTAGCGAACCGTTGCGTGGACAGGTAGCCGACATCGTGTTCCGGTTTCGAGATGCGCAGATATCCGGCACCGGTTTCGATGTCCTGACCGCGGCCGGTCGGCTGTGCGTCGCTACCCTCTCGCTCGCGTGCAACCCACCGTGTGCCGTCGAGTTCGGCAGTGGTGAACTCGTCGTACCCGGAGACGCCGGTAACCGCGGTGGCGACCTGCACGCCGCCGAGCTCACCGTGGACGAACACGCCCTCGAGGCGCTGTGGGTCGAACCCCAGCACCACGTCCTCGCCGTCGTTCAGAGCGGTGAACGGCACCCTGAGGCGATCGGCCTTGCGGTTGAACAGATCCCAGAGCTCCCGCGGCGTCAGCGGGTCGCCGTCCACATCTCGGGCCTCATACGGGACGTCGTGTTCGGTGAGGAACTTCTTCACCCTGGCACAGACATGGCATCCAGGTCGCATGTAGACGACCACGCGGTCATCGGGTTTCAGCATTCGCAGCTCACCTCTCCATTGCGCTGGACTGGGGTTCGGGGTTCGGCCGGTGGTCGCGCTGAACCACTGGCGGTCAGAACCCGTTCGACACCACGAAAGCTCGCCTCGACCAGCGCTTGGACATCTGCCCGATCGGCTTGCGGGCTCCGCGGCAGTTCCACGATGGACTGGTTGCCGTCGTATCCATGGGTGGCGAGGATCTGTTCAGCCGCGGACCTGACGTCCGGGGTGAGGACAAGGGCGCAGGGAACCGACAGCCGTTCGAGGGCTTCTGCGTCGAAAGCCGCGTCGTGAGCGGCCTGGATCGAACTGCAGACCCCGATGATCACGACGTCACACTGCTCGGAAAGCTGCTCCAGCAGCTCGTTGGGACTGGCTGGCTGATCGTCGGGCCTGCCGACGCGAACCACAGTAGCCAGAAAGTGACGCTTCTCGAGTCTGGCCGTCAGCAGGTCCAGATAGACCGAACTCGGTCCGACCTCGGATTCCAGCACACCCAGCCGCTGACCGTCGAGTTCCACCGGACGAGGGGCGAGGTCCAGGATATTGTCTGCCATCAGTCGAACACCCATCCACCATCGACGTTGATCACTTGACCGGTCACGAAATCCGACTCCGCCGAGCTCAGGAATTCGATCGGACCGCACAGGTCCTCCGGCACCTGCGTCCGCGGCAGGCATTGTTCGCCGGCGATCCGCTCGCGCAGGGCAATGGCCGCCTCAGGCTTGTGCACGGTCTTCTTGGTTGACACCGGTACGTAGCCCGGAGCGATCGCATTGACCCGGATTCCGTCCGGACCCAGCTCCTTGGCCAGTGCTCGGGTCAGCCCGACGACACCCGCCTTTGCCGCGATGTACGGGGCGAGCCCGATCGGCCAGCCCTTGGACACCATGGTCGACGAGATATTGATGATCTTGCCGTACCCCTCGGTACGCATCGCGGGCACGATCGCCTTGGCGCACAACCAGGCTCCAGTCAGGTTGACCCCGAGCACGTGGTCCCACTCGGCTCGGCTGAAGCTCTCCATCGGCTGCGAAGGCAGCATCGCCCCGCCGGCGTTGTTGATCAGGATCAGCGGTCCGGACCAGGTTTCGGTCACCCGGCTGACCATCGCGGCGACCGCCTCCTCGTCTGTTACATCACAGGTATGCGCGAGCACCCGATCGGCACGGCCGTTGCGGCCGAGCGTGTCAGCGGCCGCCGCCACTGCCTCCGGGACGACATCGACGACGGCCACGCTTGCGCCGGCGAGCAGCAACCTCTTGGCGTACTCCCAGCCCAAGCCCTGCCCGCCGCCGGTGACGATGGCGCTGCGACCCTCGAGGGTGCTCATCCCGCGCCGGCCAGGCGGTCGAGGACCTGCCGCATTGCCAGGTCGGCTCGCTGCGCCAGCTGTTCTGCGTTCAGTGAGCCCAGTGGGTGATCGATGACGATGAACGGATAGTCCGGGATGCCGGCGGCCGTTGCCGAGATCCGCGCGGTGGTCAGGAACTCGGTCGTCGTGATGACCACCGTCGGGATGCCGTGCCGCTCGACGGCGATCCCGTCCTGCACCGAACAGGAGCAGCAGCCCGCACAGTCGCCGACGCCGGTCACGACAAGATCGCAGGCACCGATCAACTCGTCCAGCATCTCCGTCGGGGCCAACCGGCCGATGCTCGGTTTACGCAGGGTGCCGTAGTCCACCGCGCCACGAGCGACGAACCGTTCGGCGAGCAGGGTCAGGAACCGGTCGCTGTTGGGTTTCCCGTTGTCGAGGACGCCGAAGCGTACTCCGGCCAGGTCTGCCGGCGGATCCGAGAGCTCAGCACTCCGGGAAGGAGCGCCAGCCGCGGTCGGATCCAGCACGGTCAGCTTCGTACTCATGACGTCTCTCCTGCTTCCTGGGCCGGCGAGTCGACAGCGCGGCGCGCCGACTCCTCGTCGTCGAGAGCTTCGGTCACCGCGACCGACTCGTGGCCACCCACCCACGAGGGCACGACCGCGGAATAGCCGTACAGGTGCCCACCAGCTACGACCACGAGGATGTCCTGCGCCGTGGGAACCACCGTCCGGTACGACGTATCGTCCTCGGCTCCAGGCTCGCCGGAGAGTCGGCCAGCTCGGCGGAGTTCGGTCAGGCTGCGTCGAGCCAGCCGGAAAAGCCCTTGTCGTACATCAGCTTTGGACATCCCGGCGCGGGCCATCGCCGCGGCATGCAAGGGTCCGAGCACAACGACGA
>JACCUM010000060.1 GCA_013811805.1 Geodermatophilaceae bacterium
GGTTCGAGGACGCCGGTGCGCCCGGTGGGGCGCTGGTCAGCTACGAGATCGTCGCCGTCTCGGCGTCCGGCCGACGGAGCTCGCCACCGATCACCACCGCCCCGATCCAGGTGCTGCGCGGCCTCGCCACGCTGCGGGCCGACGTCGTCGTGGCGCCGCCGGATGTTCGGTCGGCGAGCGGCCAGCGGGTGGTGCTCAGCTGGCCGCCGGTGCCGGGGTCCGGCGAGGTGGTCATCGAACGCACCACGGACTCCGACGCGGACGCGGGGCCGGCGCGTCGACTTCAGCTCAGCGCGCCCGGTGAGTGCATCGACGACGACTGCCGACCCGGCGTCAACTATCGCTACTGGGTGTATCTGGCCTACCGCGACGACGCCAGCCGTCCCCTCCCGACCGAGGGTCGCTCGGTGACGGTCGTGCTCACCGCCCGACCGCGAGGCGTCACCGAGATCTGGGCGAACACCGACCCAGCCGGGGTGACCACGGTGTCGTTCCGCAGCCCACCGGACGGGCAGGTCCGGCTCTACGCCACCCCGGCCGACGGCTCGGACGGTCCGGATCCGTTCGGGCCGGTGGACGCCGAGCTGGCCTTGGCCGAGCTCGACGCCGTGGCGTTGCGGCTCGCGGCCCGGCTGGTCGGCACCGGACGGCGGCGCATCCAAGACCCGTCCGGACGAGGTGCCGTGCGCTACAGTCCGGTGACCGTCGTCGGTGAGCGGGCCGTGCCCGGCGCCAGTCTCGTACACTGGGCGATCGGACGCCCGAGCGAGCTGCAGGTGCGTCCCGGCGTTGCCGCGGACGAGCTGGTCGTGTCGTTCACGTTGCCGCCCGGGGTGACCGAGGCCAAGGTGGTCTGGCGGTCGGGAGCCGAGCCCACCGGCCCGGAGGACCCCGCGGCCAGCGTGGGACGGATTACGAACACCAAGCTAGAGATCCACGGCGGGTACACTCTGCGGGTGCCGCGGGACGGGCGATCCTTGTTCGTCGCGGTGTACCCGATAGTGCGCAGGGGGCCGTCCGGGACCCCGGTTGCCGTCCCGCAGGGAGTCAGCACGGTCGTCCGCGAACAGTGATGATCACGGCTGGGGGTAATCGCGGTCTGGGGAAGATCCGGCCGACGTCGGGGACGGCCGACGTGGCAAGCTGGCCCGCGGCAGATCCGGTGCCGAGCAGCGGCCCGGAAAGCGAAGGAGGAATCACACCGATGGCCTTCTGGGATCAGCTCAAGCAACGCAGCCAGGACATGAGCGACCAGCTCAAGACCAAGACCGATCAGTTCAAGAACAAGGATTTCGCTGCCGGCAGCATGGCGATGTGCGCCTTGATCGCCGCTGCGGACGGCACTATCGATGCCGACGAGAAGCGCAAGGTCGCAGCCTTCATCACCAGCAATGACGTGCTGTCCATCTTCCCAGCCTCCGAGCTGCAGGAGAAGTTCAACTTCTACTCCTCGAAGCTGCAGAGCGACTTCGACTTCGGCAAGGTCGAGGCCATCCAAACCGTCGCCAAGCTGAAGAAGAAGCCGGATCAGGCGCGTGCGGTCATCCAGGTCGGGATCATCATCGGCGGCGCCGACGGACACTTCGACACCGACGAGAAACGGGTCGTCAAGGAGGCATGCCAGGCGGTGGGCATCGACCCGTCCGAGTTTGACCTGTAACCCGGGGAATCGCGGCGAGCAGCCAGTACAGTAGCTCCTCGCCGGCAGCCACCCCGGTGGCGCCCGTGACAGCGACGTGCTCGGTCTGGAAGCCGACCTCGGCCAGCTCGCCGTGGGCCGGGCGGATCGCGGCGTCGGCATAGCGCAACAGCTCGGCGTCGAGCAGCGAATCGCCGGCGGCCAGCAGCGGCCCGCCGCCGGTGCGGGCGACGACCTCGGCGGCGGCCGCGGACTTGGTCAACGCCACCGGCAGCGCGTAGACCTTCCGGCCCTGTACAGACGTTGTCCAGCCGCGCGGGGCGCACCAGTCCGCCAGGTCGGCGACCCAGCCCGGCGGCATTGCGGCCCGCTCGACGACGGCGTAGACGAACATCTTCGACGCCGTACGTAGGGTCCGCACGAAGGCCGGGTCGTAGTCGGCGGCGTGGCCGCGCAGGTAGCACTCCACCTCGGTGACCGGGGCGCATCGGCTGAGCGCGGCCCGCACCCTGGCGGTCCAGGCCGAGTCAGGCACCCCGTCGACGAGCAGGTGCCCGCCGTTGCTCGCTATCATGTAGCGGGCCGGTGGCCCCGGCAGGTGCACCCTGGCCAGCTGGGCGAGGGTGCGGGTGGTGGCCGGTACGACGGTGGACAGCTGGGCGAGTGTGATCAGCGCGGCCGCCGCGGCCTCTGTCATGTACGACAGCGGCGTGCCGTGGTGCACCTCGACGCACTGCAGCCGCGGCGCGTCCCGGTCATCGATACGGAGGTCCAGCGCGGCGGCGGAGTAGATCGCGGTCCGGTCCAGGTCGAGGCAGACGACGGGCCGTGCCGTCACCGCGGCACTCGCCGGGTGGCCTTGCCGCGGGTGTAGCGGGGATGGATCAGGCCGACGCATCTGTACGGCAGCTCGTCGACCGCCACCACCGGCACGCCGCGCCGGGCCGCCAGCAACCGGACGTGGGCCAGCTCGGCGCCGGTGCTGGCACGCGCCAGCACCATCCACGGGACCCGGCGCAGGAGCACCCGCGTGGTCTCCCCGACGCCCGGCTTGACCAGGTTGGTGTCGCCGATCTCGTAGCACGCGGCGAGCCGCTCGACGGCGGCCCATCCGGCCCAGTCCGGGGTCCGATCCGTGGCGGCGAGCACCGGCCAGTCCCTCTCGACCGCTGGGCGGATCGCCGAGAAGTGGGCGCTCACGGCGTCGAGGAAGCCGGCCGAGACGTCCGCGCCGGCGAGATGAGCGTAGAACTTTGCGCCGTGGAACTGATCGGGGCCAATCAGTGCGGCGTTCAGTACGGTCCGCGAGACCAGCCCGGACACCGTCGAGTTCAGGCATGCCGAGGCGATCAGGTAGTCCTCGCGGGTCCCGAACGTCGACACGCACCGGCCGGGATCGGCCGCCACAGCGAGATCCGGGTCGAACCGCACCCCGGTGCTGGCGGCATGCGTGGCGAGAGCGGCTGCCAGCTCGCGGGTGATCGCGCCCTTGCCGGTCCAGCCGTCGACGAACACCACCCCGGCGGGGTCGTGATGGGCCGCAAGGTAACGCAGCGCGACGGTGTCGATGCCCCGGCCCCGGACGATCGACAGCGCGTAGTGCGGCAACTCGAGGCCGTGCACCTGCGCCGCCCAGCGACGGATCAGGATGCCGATCGGGGTGCCGGCGCGGGCCAGTGACGCCAACACGATCCGCTGCCCGCGCCTCGCCAGCACGAGCTCGGCGACCAGCCCGACGGCGTGCGCCAGTCTGGCTGCGGAGTCGGCGAGCGCTGCCCGGTAGAGGTCCAGGTAATCCTGGTCCGGCTGGTACTCGATCGGCAACGACTCGGCGTAGTGTGCCCCGCCGTTCTGGATGGCCTCCTCGCGCTCCTCAGGCGGCGCCTCCAACTCGGTCAGCGACAGGTCGGTGAGCAGCCACCCGACCTCCTCGGCGAGGTAACTGCCGAACCCCGGCCCGCGCAACGGCTTCGGCAGCTCCGGCAACAAACTGCGTCTGGGCTCCCCCACGCGGTCCGGGGGGATCACGGGGTCACCACCAGCAGGATGCGGGCGGCGTGCGGGCGCAGCGCGGCGAGCAACCCGTCGGGTGCGTGCAGCGCCGGGGTGTCACCAGCGCGATCGACGACCAACACCACCCGGTCCCACCGCGGCGAGCCGGACAGGCCCAGGTTGTAGGCGTACCGCGGTCCCGGCCCGTCCGGAGGGTCGTCGTGCGCCGGGAACTCGACGCCGCTGGTCACCGCGTAACCGCTGGCCGCCACGACCAATACAGGCGAGCGGGTGGTGGTCGAGGAGCACACCACGGTATCCGGGTGGGCGTCGGCCAGAGTCAGCGCCAGCCGCAGCGGCAGGTACATCAGCTCCTCGGTGCCCAGCACCAGCACCCGATCACCGGGCCGGGCCGCGACGGCACCGGCCAGCGCCTCGCCGAGCATCGGGAGCACCCGGTCCAGCACCGAGCGGTGCGCTGGGGTGAAACCGCCCCGACCGCCGACCGGCAACAGCGCGTCCGGCCAGCCGAGATCGGTCAGCTCGACCCGCCCGGACTCCGGACCCGGACGGTGATCAGGGTCCACGGGTGGCGCCGGCTCAAATGTGGCGCGCTGGTCGGCACCCAGGTCGGCGCGGTGCCGCGCCAGCACGGCCGGCAGCTCGATCCGGCCACCGGCCAGGCTGACCACGGTGAGCCGAGCACCCAAGGACCGCACGGCCTGGTCCAGCGCCGCGGACTCGGCCGGCGAGCGCACGTCGACCAGCGCCGCGATCATGTAGCGCCGACGCGGAGCCAGCCGGTGCACGGCCCGGATCGTGTTCAGCGCGGTGGCGCCCGTCGACAGTTCGTCGTCGACCAGCACCAGCGGCCGGTCGCCGGCCAGCAACGTCGGGTCAAGCGGCTGGAGGAGGTGACCGGTGGCGTGCGAGTGCTCCTCGGTGAACTCACCAAGGGTGGCGACGCCGGGAACCGGACGGCGGGTGGAATGCAGGTAGTCGGCGCCACTGAGGCTATCAGCCACAGTGTGGCCCAGCGCGGTGGCGGTCTCGGCGAAACCCAGTACTAGCGCGTCGGCCGGGGCGGCTGGGGCGGCCACGGCGGCGCACAGAGCAGCGGCGTCGCCGCCGGCCAACGCGGCGCGCAATAGCCTCGACGTGCTGGCCGGCACCCGGACCGGCTGGCCAGCCAGACCGTCGGCGACCATTCCGCCGAGCAGCCGGCCGCTGCCGTAGACCAGCCGCGGGTCGGTCGGCACATGCTTTCCCAGCACCGTCGAGACCAGCAGGTGCGCCCGCCGCAGGTTGCGCCGCACAGCCAGTCCCAGCAGCTCGCCGACCTGCACCCCGGCCGCGCAGTGCGTCGGGTGCACCCGGATCCCCAGCACATCGGTGACCGGGCGCGCGCTCATTGTGACAGGCTCGCGGCGAGCAGATCGATGAACGACACCCGCTCCGCGGCCACCCCGAACACGTCTGCCCGCCGCAGGATGCGCCGGGCCCAGGCCCGGTGCGGCCCGATCTCATTCATCTTGTTCCGGTAGCCCGAGGCGAGCACGCCGCCAATCTGGTAGGTATCCAGGATGTCGCAGGCGTCCTGGTACTCCTCGAGCGATACCACCGAGAGGGCGTGCACCACGGCGACGTGGCTGGGGTGGATGACGGTCTTGCCGATCAGCCCGTTCGCCTTGTCCAGCTCGACCTCCCTGATCAGCCCATCCCCGTCCCGGGAAACCAGCAGCCGGCGCAGCGCAGCCGCGTTGTGCTCATCGAAGGGCGAGGTCCGAAGCTGCGGCTTGAACAGCCGCTCGCTGCCGGTGAAGTATTCCCAGACCGGCCCGGTCACGGTGAACCCGCTGCCGTCGACCCGGCCGAAAACGTTGACCACGTCGGAGATCAGGTCGGCGACGACCCGGACATCGTAGACGGTGAGCTCGCGGGAGCGTCGTAGCCCGTAGAGCGCGGACAGGTCGGTGGCACCGAGCCGGATGGCCAGGATGCGCTGGCGGTGCTTGTCGAGCAGGCTGGCCAGCTCGCTCAGCTCGCTCAATCTGGACTCGGCGTAGAGAAGCTCGGGGGACTCCAAGACCGGCATCGCGAGCAGGGTGGTGCCAGCGATGTGATCGGCGTGATCGCAGGCATCGAGATAGTTCACCCCGGACGCCGCAGTGAACTTGGGCAGCACGAACCCCGCCAGGGTGGCGATGGCGGGTCCCAGCCGTTCGGCCAGGTCGATGATCTGCTCAGGGCGGCGCACCCGGACGAACAGCAGCGGCGGTTCGTCGGGCGGGGTGTGATGCACGGTGTGCAGCGCGTCGACGATATTGGTCTCGGCCGCCGGGACCCGCCCGGCAGAGATCGAGTCTTCCAGACAGGCCACCATCGACACGACGCCTGCGGCGTGCTGGCGAGCGACGTCGGTGGCCAGCGCGGGGCGGGTGGCGGGCAGGTAGAGCGTGGCCCCGAGGGCCACCGATAGCAGCTCGTTGCCGCTGGACCGGCAGAACGGCTGCGGGGGGCGATGGAAGATCCGGTCTCGCTGGCCTGAACTGAGGAAGGCGAAATGACGCACGCAGGAGGCCTTGAGCGGCGCCTACTTCCGCCCGGGTGTCCAGTTCATTCCCCAGCCATAGGCGCGGTCCACCGCGGACTGGTTGCCCTGGATGTAGCGGACCTCGCGGCGCACCACCAGCTCGCCATCGACATTCTCGATCACCGCGATGACACAGGACGGAGAGCGCGGGTCAGACTCATCGAGCCGGACCTCGATCTCCGGACCCGACACCGGGTACAGCGTGACCACGGCGTCGGCGGCGGCCCAGTTCGGGGTGCCCTGGTAGATGAAGGTGAACACCAAGATCCGACGGATGTGCTGGGTCTGGGCGAGGTCAATAAACATGTTCTCGCCGCCGGTGCTCGAACCCGAGCGGTCGTCGCCATCGAGCCGGATGACCGGGGCGCCACCGGCGCCCGGCGACTGGAACGCATTGCCCAGGGCCTGCACGATGCCCTTGGTGCCATCGGTGAACTCGTACATGCAGGCCAGGTCGAGATCGATGTCAGACCCCTTCTTGCGGCCGAACAGACCCCGAATCTCCGTCCCGCGCGCCGTCCAGTTCAGGTTGACCCGCAGGTGGCCGGTGGCGTTGCCCCGCTTGGCCAGTGACACCGTCGGTGCCGACTTGGTCAACGTGACCTTGGACAGCGACACCCCGCCCTGGCCCGGCTGCCCCTCCTTGCCAGACTGCCCGCCGCTGGTCGGCCGCTTGCTGTAATCGATAGCCATGTCGTCAAACTACCCCTTTGCCAGCGCAGCTCATCGTCAGATGCTGACGCCGAAATCGCGGGCGATACCGGAAAGTCCGGAGGCGTAGCCTTGGCCGACGGCCCGGAACTTCCAGTCGGAGCCGTGGCGGTACAGCTCGCCGAAAACCATCGCGGTCTCGGTGGAGGCGTCCTCGGTCAAGTCGTAGCGAGCGATCTCACCGCCGCCAGACTGGTTGACCACCCGAATGAAAGCGTTGCGGACCTGACCGAAGCTCTGCGAGCGGGAGTCAGCATCGTAGATGCTGACCGGGAAGACGACCTTGTCCACCTCGGCGCCGAGACTCGCGAGGTCGATCTTGATCGCCTCATCGTCGCCCTCGCCCTCACCGGTGGTGTTGTCACCGGTGTGCTCGATCGCGCGGTCGGGGGTAGTCAGGTTGTTGAAGAAGACGAAGTGCTTGTCCGAGAGCACCTTGCCGTCGGCGCCGCAGGCGATAGCGGAGGCGTCGAGGTCGAAGTCGACTCCGGTAGTGGACCGGACGTCCCAGCCGAGGCCGACGAGCACCGCGGTCAGGCCGGGCGCCTCCTTGCTCAGGCTAACGTTCCCACCCTTGGTGAGGCTCACGCTCACGTGAATCTCCAACTTTCTCTGTCATGTGGCTCGTGGGGCCCTACGGACATCAGATCGGTTTCCCGCGACCGATCATAGTCGGCGGACGTAGGCGGGGCCACCTCCGGCGCGTCCCTCGCCCCCGCCCACGGCCGAGCCAGCGCGCAGGCCAAGGCCGCGCGGAAGGGCCCGCGGGTGGGCTACGACTGATCGGACCGGCGGTCAGACCGCTGCCACCGCGAGATCGGTTCGACTCGCGGTGAGGGCCGCCATGTCGCTCGGGTGGCTCGTGACCAGCAGCACCGGGTCAGGCTGGCGCAACGCGGTCGCGGCCACCACTGCGTCGACCGTTGCGCCGGATAGACCGGTCGATCCGAGCAACGCACCCGCCGCGCGACCGATCTCGGATGTCACCGGCAACTCGGCGACCCGGGTCAGCACACGGTACGTGGCCGCATCGCGCGGCATACCACGCAGCACCTCGGCGAGCGTCACGGCACTGACGACGACCTGCGCGTCACGATGTCGAGCCGAGGGCAGCATCGCGTGGACCAGCCGATCCGCCGCTGCGGCCTTGCTGACGCCGTCCGCGTCCAGGACGACCGTGCCGCCTAACGCGGTCCGTCCTCGGCGTCCGGCCACAGTGCCTCGACCTCCTCCAGGATCTCGGCGGACACCGGCCCGTTGAGTGCCTCCATCTCGGCCAGCAATGTGTCGAGTTGATCACGTTCGAGCTTGGTGCACCACAGTCTGAACTCAGGTTCTCGTGATGTTCCCGGCATCCGATGCACCTCCGCCTCAGCTCAGCACCCCCAGCAAGGCTGCCACGTAGCCCGGTGCCAGCACGCGCACGGTCTGCTCGTCGAGACCACCGGCGAGCGCGGCGACTGCCATCTCGGTGCCCACCGTCGCAGGTGCGCCGAACAGTTCGTCGAGGTAATCGAGTCCATTCCGGACAACCTCTCTAGTGCGCTCGTCGGCGAGCAGCACCCGGAAGCGTTCGGCAACCTCGGCCCCTCGGCCGGTCCGGCCTCGATCATCATGAGACGCACGACATCGCCGGCGTCCTTATCAGTGAGTCGAGTTTGCCCGGCTTCGCCAGCACGTTGTTGGATCTTGTACGCCTTGGCGACCAGCAGCGCTGCAGGTCTGGCAACCCGAGCTGTGATCACGCGGTCATCGACCTGGCGTTCCAGGCTGGCCACCTGCATGAGGTCGTTGTCGACCACCGCGGCCTCAAGGCCCGGCACCCGCCGAGCTGACATCGGATCATGCGGGGGGATCGTGACGCTACGACGCCCGCCGGCCGACAAACGCTCGGGTACCAGGAGGTCGACCGCGATGTCGGTCATCATCCCACCGACGCGCTCACCGCGTAACCACGATCCGGCGTGGTCAGCAACGCCGCGCGCGAAGCCGGCGTCTGTCATCGCCTGCTCAAGCAGCGGCACGTCGATGAGGCGCTCGGGATCGAGGCCGAGGTCAGCGTCGCTCGTGTACGACGCGACCGACAGCTCACCTCCGCGG
>JACCUM010000069.1 GCA_013811805.1 Geodermatophilaceae bacterium
CCGGTCGTGGTCGGCGGCATCGTGCCCGATGCCGATGCGCGCCGGCTGCTGAAGCTGGGGGTCGCACAAGTCTTCACGCCCAAGGACTTCGGGATCAACGACATCATGGACGAGATCGTCACCGTGATCCGCAAGGCACACTCCCTCGACTGAGCGAGCCTCTACGGGTCGTTCAGCCTCAGCCGCCGAGGGCTTTGCGGACTGCCACCTCGGCCACGGCGTAACACCGACCCTCGTTCACGCCGGCGGGTTCCGCCGCGGTCATGGCGATCTCGATCAGGTCGGAGCCGACGCGCACGAGAACCACGATCGCGTCCATTGCCACCGGCAAGGTCGCGTCGGACACTGTGTTCAGTGGCTCGCGGTAGAAGAATGCGTACTCGTCACCGATCCCATAGCGCAGCCCACTGGTGGTTACCCGTATCCCGAATTCGGGAATGTCGGAACATTGCGACGCCTGGAAGACCAGAGTACGCAAGGCTCCTGAGGCGGCATTCGCATCCGGATGCATCCAGACTAGCTCGGTGACCTCGCCCCCCTGGACGCTGAAGACGGTCGACGGAGCGTCGGTGGCCGCCGACGTCGAGCCCGGTTGACCCGTAGGGGTGCCGCAGAGGACGGGGATCGCCGAACGAGCACTCAGCACGCTGAACTGGCGGGTGACCACCTCGCCGAGAGCGGCGAGGTCGTCGGGTGTCAGCATCGGAATCGGCGGGCGCCCGTACGTCTGATCGAAGGGCGAGCCGGCAAGAGGGGTGAACGATTCCCAGGCCGTAGAGTAGCCGTAGATTCCACTGAGGACCCGCGGATTGCTATGGCCCACAACGTATCCGGCGGCCGACCCGACAAGCAGTCCGACCACGAGCAGCGCTGCGGCCACCGCGGGGCGACGCAGCAGCTGGTCGACCCGTCGACGCCATCCCGATATCGGCGCCGACGTGGACTCGATCAGATCCTCGTCAGTCATCTCCCGCCTCTGAGGTGCAGAATGCCTCGGCAGTCACCGACCGCTCCTCACGCAGTCATCATCCTTGTTACCGCAACCTCGGCGATCCGCAGCGCACGGGTGAGCCCGTCGGGCACTTCAGTGACCCCCTCGGGGCTGAGGGTCAGCTCGACCAGCCGGCCGCCGACCCGGAGGAGAATCACGATGCTCGTCTTGATGTCACCGGATTCCGGGTCGGGCCGACTCAGGATGAAGACGGCGTATTCGTCACCGATCCCGGTCTGGATGCCCTCGGTCTGCAACGTGAGACCCCCTGCGTGCGGGCAACTCCGGGCCAACTCGACCGTGCCCCGCAAAGTGGATGCAGCCAATACGTCGAGGTGGGGACTGATTCGCTCGGTCAGAATTGCGCTTGGTAGCACGAAGGAGGCAGAGTTGAGCACGGTGAACTCACCGCGTGGTGTGGCCGGCACCCGGATGACCTCCGGGCCGCTGAGGACTCCGCACAGTCCGTCCAGTCCGGAGGTGACCCCCAGTCCGTAGCCACCGGGCAACACGGTCTCGCCCAGGGCCGACAGGTCATCGAGGGTTAAGAACTCGGCGCCGACGGACAGGACCACGAACTCCTCTTCCAGCGGCGAGCCTTCGGGGACGATCGGGATGTACCCGGCCTCCGTCGTACCCCCGTCCTGCATCTCTGTCGAGTCGGTGCGCTCGTTCGGCGGGGTCTGGTTGCCGACCAGGAAGCCGGCCACCAGCCCCAGAGCCAGGACCGCTGCCGCGACGGCGGCCAAGACGTGTCGACCCACCGTGGCCGGGACCAGGATCTCCAGCCGACGCCTCAGCTCGCTCGTCCGCGGGGAGGGGGGCTCGGACTCGATCAGGTCCTCTTCCTTCGCCGGGCCAGCGTCCCTAGCACCGCTCGGCTCGATCGCCCCTCCCTGCTCGCTCACCCAGCAAGCATCCTCGCTACCGCAACCTCGGCGATCCGCAGTGCGCGGGCCAGACCGTCGGTTACCTCGGGGCCGCCCGCAGAAGTGAGGGTGAGTTCGAGCAGCTGACCGCCGACTCGGACGAGAATCGTGATGCTCGTGTTGATCTCGCCGGTGCTCGGATCGACTCGATCCACGCTGAAGACGGCGTACTCGTCACCGATCCCGGTCTGGATCCCGGTGGTGCGCGCAGTGACGTCTCCGCCAGCTGAGCAATCCTGGGCGAGTTGGACCGTCCCGCGCAGTGTGGAGGTTGCCAACACATCCAGGTCCGGACCGATGCGCTGGGTCAAGGTTGCGCCAGCCAGCACATAGGACGCAGAACCGAAGACGGTGTATTCGACCCCGGGTTGCGGCGGTATCGGGAAAAAGTCTGGCCTGCTGATGCTGCCGCACAGTCCGTCCAGTCCCGACGGGTCTGGCAATCCATAGCTGCCATACATGGCCAGCTCACCCGCAGTCGAAAGATCCTGGTAGGTCAGAAGTCCTGCAGCGAAGGCAACGGCGACGACGCCTTCAAGCGCTGAGTCGTCGGGGACGACGGTGATGTACCCGCGTTCCGGCCCGCCCCCCGACTGAAGCGCCAGCGTGCCGGTCGGCTCGGTTCCGGAGAGCGTGCCGACGAGAAAGCCGGCCACCAGCCCGAGTACGAGGACTGCAGCTGCGACGGTCAGCAAGACCTTTCGGCCCACTGTGGCCGGTACCAGCATCTCCAGCCGACGCCTCAGCTCGCTCGTCCGCGGGGATGCGGGCTCGGAATCGATCAGGTCCTCGTCCGGGGCCTGCGCCTGCATCATTTGAGGGTCAGTATGCGGCCGACCGACGCTTCGGCCAGCGCGCGGCTACGGCGGTCCGCGTCGGCGACGACCGGTCCGTCTGGCGTGAGGACGACTTCGACGAGCACATTCGAGATCCGGGTCACCGTAATCTCGGTTGTTTTCGAACTCGCGTCATCCTCGTCCACCACCTGCAGGTCGAAGAAGGCGACCTCGGAACCCAGGCTCGCATCGTTTCCGGTGAACAGGATCGAGGCGAATTCGTTGATCGCCGGGCATTCCGGGCTGTCCTGGACCAGCCGGGCAAGGGCGTCGGCTGCCTGCTGGTCCGAGTCGTATGCGATGACAGCCTGATCCAGCCGCGCGTCGGTGAGCTCCCAGGCGGCCGAGTAGACCGCGGCCGGCACGGAGTACTGCTCGTAGGAGGACTCCGCGTCACACAAGGCAGGGAGC
Organism: Geodermatophilaceae bacterium; assembly: GCA_013811805.1. Taxonomy (GTDB): domain Bacteria; phylum Actinomycetota; class Actinomycetes; order Mycobacteriales; family Geodermatophilaceae; genus JACCQS01. Next base: position 3,168 of record JACCUM010000069.1, read on the forward strand.
ACCAAGGACGCGCCGTAGGGCAGTGCCCCGGGGCCGGTCTCGCCGACGGCCTGGATGTCATCCCAGGTGAGCAGTGAGCTCTCAGCGACAGCGAACGCCCCGACAGCGGCATCCTCGGCGGGCGCCTGATCCGCGGACGGACCCTGTCCCTCGTCCGGGGCCTGCTCGCCGGGTTGGTTGTCCGCCGCCGGATCCGAACCGCCCTCGCCGTCGGAATCACTCAGCGCCTGTCCGCTCGCTGCGCTCGTCGTGTCGTCCGAGGGCAGCTTGGGCAGCACGACGATCCCGGCCAGAGCAACTGCCGCCACGGTGGCGGCACTGGCCGCCACGACCCGATTACGGGTACGGCGGGTGCGCCGTACCCGGACGTCGTGCAGGCCGGCGGCATCCGTGCGTTCGACGGCGTTCCGGAGTGCGGCGAAGCTCTCGCGCAACTGATCAGGCATCGTCGGCTCCTTCCTCGTCAGTCGTGATCCTCAGCTGAGCCGCCAAGGCAGTTCGCCCACGAGACAGCCGGGCCTTGACCGTGCCAGGGGGAACACCGAGTTGGCTGGCGATCGTCTCGATGGACAGATCGGCCAGATAGAACAGCACGAGTGCCTCTCGTTGATTGTGCGGCAGGTGTTTGAGGCCGGCGATCAGCGCGACATGGTCCTCGCTCGGTCCGGGGGTGGTCTGTAGCCGTTGGGTACGGCCGAAGGCCAGTGCCGTACGCGCTCGGCGCCACCGGCTGATCGCAACCCGGTGCGAGACCGTACGAACCCACGCGACCGGATCGGCGTGTCCGGAGACCGTCGACCAGCGCGCGAGCGCACGGGCGAACCCTTCCTGTACGGCGTCCTGTGCCTCGGACCAATTTCCGGTCAGGGCATAGATCTGCGCTGTGAGGCTGCCCACGTGCTCGGCGTAGAAGACGCTGAAGTCCTGGCCTGCGGTCTCGCGTGCCTCAGGTAGGGCGGCCAAGGTCCCCGCGCCGGTGGCACCAGGATCGTCCAGCGCGGGGCGTACGGGATCCCCGACGAATCTCACCTCCGTCAGAGTCACATAGAGTGGTACGTCCGGTGGGGCGTCGAGGTTGCATGATGCTCGCTCACCAGGCTGCGATAATGAGCAGGAGCGGATTTGCCGTCGGCTGATGGTGAATTGTTACCAGCGGGCATCGAGACGAGGGTCGGAATGGCTGAATATCAGAACATCTTGGTCGAGCGAGACGGCGACACGGTCACCGTGACCATGAACCGGCCGACTCGGCGCAACGCGCTGTCGCGTGCTCATCTGAGCGATCTGCTCTCCGCGTTCCGCGAGATCGGGGCCAGCGACGCGACCGGCGTCATCCTCGCCGCCAACGGTCCGGTCTTCTCTGCCGGCCACGACTTCGCTGACGTCTACGACCATGACCACACCGACGTTCGCAGCCTGCTGCAGTTGTGCACCGAGCTGATGCAGACCATCCAGGCCATCCCGCAGGTGGTGATCGCCCGGGTGCACGCGCTGGCCACTGCTGCAGGAGCCCAGTTGGTGGCGTCTTGCGACCTCGCGATCGCCGCGGACAACGCCGGACTCGCCGCCCCCGGTGGCAAGGGCGGCTGGTTCTGCCATACCCCGATGGTGGCGATCGCCCGCAACGTCGGTCGCAAGCGGGCCATGGAGATCGCGCTGACCGGCGACGTGATCGACGCGGTCACTGCCGCCGAGTGGGGCCTGTTCAACGCGGCCGTACCCGAATCGGACCTCGAGAAGGCAACCGAGGACCTCCTCGACCGAGCGACCCGGGGTAGTCGAGCGTCCAAGGGACTCGGCAAGCAGGCGCTCTACGCCCAGCTGGATCGCCCGGAGCGAGACGCCTACACCTACGCCGTCGAGGTCATGGCCGCGGCCAGCCAGACCCCAGGTGCTCGGGAGGGCATGGCTTCGTTCTTGGAGAAGCGCCACCCGGTCTGGTCCGACTGAGCGACTGAGCCCTGCACTGGCTCCGGACTAGGCCGTGATTCCCGCGAGGATCTCGGCGACCTTCTCCGGCTGGAACAGGAACCGCGAGTGCGAGCTGTTCAGCCTGAGCACGCTGGTGGCCGCCTGGGACCTCGCCTCCTGGGCCCGGCGGCGGTAGGGCGCGGTCCTCGTCGCAGATCACGTAAGTACTCGGCACGTTCTTCCATGCCGCTCGGGTCTGGGGCGCAGCGAACGAGCTGAGGGTCTGAGTCGTCAGCCGTGGCAACGCAGCGTCGATCAGGTCCTGTGGGACGCCACCGTAGAAGACCGTCTCTGGAGTTAGTGCGCGAGGGACGCCGGTTGGCTCGTCGACCGAATCCATTGCGTAATCTCATGATTCAGAGAATCCAGTAAGGAAACTCCGACCGGAAGCAGAAAGGCGCAGACGAGACCAGAGGTGCGACCGTCTCGGTCGTTGCGGCCTCGGAGATCACGATCCCGCCATAAGTGACCTACCAAGATGGCCGGCCCATCGAGTTCGGCGAGAGCCGCACACACGACTGCAGCGTCGGCGGCCAGGTCACCCTCGCCACCGGCACTGTGTAGTGCGACAGCGGTGACGCTCAGGCGGCTTCGAGCTGGGGGATCAGCGGCGCCCAGGCCCAGTCGCCATGCCAGGTGCCATGCCCGAGCACGACGCAAGCCGTCCTCGGCGGCCAGGTAGCTCATGTCCGCGATGGCATCGGCCACCCGGCCAGCTGATCACAGCTACCTGCTCTGGGACCTGTTCGGCATCATCTACGCAGCACTCACGCTGTCCGCGTTCCGCAAGGTCGACCCTAATGACCTGCCCGGCTTGCTTCATCGGCAGGGCGCCCACCGCTCGCGGTGGAGGCGTTACCTGCTCGGCGGGGGCGAGGGCCCGGGTCTCGCGGTGACCTTGGCGGTCGTGGCGCTGGCGGGGGCGGCGTTGCTCCCTCGACTGGACGCCTTTGCCAGCCCTGGGAACGAGACGTTGTTGGCCGGGTCGCTGATCGTGGCCGTCGTCATGTCCTGGTTCGTCGTCGTCGTGAGCTACGCCGTGCACTACGCCCGCACGAACGCCGAGCATCCCGGCCTGCGACTCCCCGACGAGGGGCCGCACGGGTTTACCGACTACTTCTACTTCTCGCTCACGGTGGCGACCACATTCGGCACCACCGACGTGATGGTGACGACGACTTGCATGCGCCGTACTGTCGCCGGACAGTCCGCGCTGACGTTTCTGTTCACCACGATCATCTTTGTCCTGCTGGTCACGGCCCTGTCGCGCTGAGTCCGCGCCATCGCCTAGCCTCGGGTCCCGTGCGCCTGGTCGTTGCTCGCTGCACGGTTGACTATCTCGGTCGGCTGACCGCTCATCTGCCCGCGGCACTGCGGCTGCTCCTCGTGAAGGCCGACGGCTCGGTGTCAATCCATGCCGACGACCGGGCGTACAAGCCGTTGAACTGGATGAGCCCGCCGTGCACCCTGCGTGAGTCGACTGACCAGGACGGTCTGCTGTGGACCGTCACCAACAAAGTCGGCGAGCAACTGCAGATCCGCATCCATTCGATCGAGCACGATTCCTCCCACCACCTCGGTGTGGACCCCGGCCTGATCAAGGACGGCGTCGAGGCACACCTCCAGGAGCTGTTGGCCGAGCATGTGCACACCTTCGGCGCCGGATGGTCGCTCGTACGGCGGGAGTACCCCACGCCGATCGGGCCGGTCGATCTGCTCTGCCGGGATGCGGACGGCGCAACCGTGGCGATCGAGGTCAAGCGTCGCGGCGAGATCGACGGAGTCGAGCAGTTGACCCGTTACCTCAGCCTGCTGAATCGAGATCCACTTCTGGCCCCGGTGCGCGGCGTCCTGGTTGCGCAGGAGGTGACTCCGCAGGCTCGGGTGCTGGCCACCGATCGCGGAATCGGCTGGCAGGTCGTCGACTACCAGCTCTTACGCGGCGCCGAGGACACTTCGCTCCGGCTCTTCTGACCACACGCGGCAGGTTCTGGATCAGATGTGGTCCGGCCGTAGCATCCGATGGATGAAGGCTGATCCGAGCGATCGGGCGAGGTTCGACTCGCTGAATCCGGCCAGCGGAGTGGTAGTCGACTCGTTCGCTGTGCACACCGAGGCCCAGGTCCAGGCTGTCGTGGCCGCGGCCAAGCCTGGGGCGTTGTGGTGGAACGGCCTCGGCTTCGACGGTCGGGAGAGCCGGCTGCGGGACTGGGCCCGAATCCTCGCTCTCGAAATCGATGAGCTGGCCGCGCTGATCCACCGGGAGAACGGCAAGCCGCTGACCGACGCCCGGCTCGAGGTGGTGGGGGTCATCGAGCACCTGCACTGGGCAGCCACCCACGCAGCCGGCGTCCTCGGGCGCCGTACGGTCGGCCGATCGTGGTTGTTCCCCAACCACAAGCCGTCGGTGGGCTACCGCCCGTACGGCGTGGTCGGCGTGATCGGACCGTGGAACTACCCGGCCTTCACGCCGATGGGCTCGATCGCGTACGCACTGGCCGCCGGTAACGCAGTCGTCTTCAAGCCCAGCGAGTACACCCCTGCCGTCGGCAGTTGGCTCGTCGACTCGTTCCGGCGAGCCGTGCCCGAACAGCCTGTCCTGCAACTGGTTACCGGGTTCGGCGAAACCGGCGCGGCCTTGTGCACCGCCGGCGTGGGCAAGCTCGCCTTCACCGGCTCGACGGCGACTGCCAAGTCGGTGATGGCGGCCTGCGCGCAGACCCTGACCCCGGTGCTGCTGGAGTGCGGGAGCAAGGACGCCCTGATCGTTGCCGAGGACGCGGACCTGGATGCCGCAGCGCAGGCCGCGGTCTGGGGAGCGCTGTCCAACGCGGGCCAGACCTGCGTGGGAGTGGAGCGGGTCTACGCCGTCGATGCCATCTACGACGACTTCGTATCCCGTCTGAGCGCCGAGGCGCGAAAGCCTCGCCCGGGTAGCGACCCGGCCGCTGATTACGGGCCGATCACCATGCCCGACCAGGTGGGGATCATCCGGGGCCACATCGAGGACGCGCTCGATCACGGCGCCACCGCGATCGTCGGCGGTCGCGACTCCGTTAGGCCGCCCTTCGTCGATCCGACGATCTTGGTCGACACGCCCGAAGATCGTCCGGCAGCGACCGAGGAGACCTTCGGGCCCACGCTGACCGTCGGCCGGGTACGAGACGTCGACGAAGCCATCAAACGTGCCAACGGCACGGCCTTCGGCCTGTCCAGCGCGGTCTTCTCGCGGGCGCGTGGAATGGAGATCGCCGGTCGGCTCCGGGCCGGGATGACCAGCATCAACTCGGTGATCACCTTTGCGGTCATCCCGGCGCTGCCCTTCGGGGGTGTCGGCGCCTCCGGGTTCGGTCGAATTCATGGGGCAGACGGGCTTCGGGAGTTCTCCTGGCCGCATGCGATCGTGGCTCAGCAGGCACCTGGTCCGTTGATCTTGCAGTCCTTCCGGCGCAACCCCCTGCTCACCAGAGCGCTGCTGTTGGCCGTCCGACTGCGCTATGGGCGGCGGCACCCCGTGGACTCAAGGGGTCCTTGTGACAATAGGTTTGGCACAAGGGGTCCTTGACTCCAGATGATCGGCAGTAGTGGCAGCAGTCGTCGACGAAGCAGGGAGCCTCAGGTGGCACGCGAACTGGCCAAGGTCGGTGTCGTCGGACTCGGGACGATGGGTGCGGGCATCGTCGAGGTATTCGCCCGCTCCGGCTTGGACGTCATCGGCGTCGAGGTCGACGAGGCGGCCCTGCGCCGCGGCCGGGCGCATGTCGAGGGTTCGACTGCGCGCGCGGTCGAGCGCGGCAAGCTCGACGAGGCAGGGCGCGATGACCTGCTCGGCCGGATCACCTTCAGCACCGAGCTCGAGGACTTGGCCGAAGCCGAACTGGTCGTCGAGGCAGTTCCGGAGCATCTGGACCTCAAGGCCGAGGTCTTCTCTAAGCTGGACGCGATCTGCCCACCGGACACCATCCTGGCCACGAACACGTCGTCCTTGTCGGTCACCGAGATCTCGGTCGCGACCGGTCGGCCCAGCAAGGTCATCGGCCTGCACTTCTTCAACCCGGCGCCGGTCATGAAACTGGTCGAGGTGATCCGCACGGTCGTCACGGATCCGGCCGTCATCGAGGACGTCGAGGCGCTGGCCGCCCGGCTCGGGAAGACGGATGTGACGATCGGCGACAAGGCCGGTTTCATCGCCAACGCCTTGCTGTTCGGGTACCTCAACCACGCCGTGTCGATGTATGAAACTCAGTATGCCACAAGGGAAGACATCGACTCAGCGATGCGGCTCGGCTGCGGTCTGCCGATGGGCCCGCTGGCATTGATGGATCTGATCGGCATCGACACCGCCTACGAGATCCTCGACACGATGTACAAGCAGTCCCGCGACCGGCTGCACGCGCCGGTCCCGTTGATCAAGCAGATGATGACCGCGGGACTGCTCGGTCGGAAGTCAGGCCGTGGCTTCTACACCTACGCCGAGCGGGACAGCCCCCAGGTCGTCGACGACGCCCAGACCCCGCTCGCGTCACCCACGCCTGCGCAGACCCGCACGGTGCAGCGGGTCGGCGTGGTGGGTTCAGGCACGATGGCCACCGGCATCGTCGAGGTGCTCGCCAAGGCCGGGTACGACGTGACCTTCGTTGCCCGGAGCACGGCCAAGGTCGACCGGGTCAACGCTGCCCTGACCAAATCGATGGACAAATCGGTCGGCCGCGGCCGTCTCGAGCAGGACGACCGGGACGCCGCCATCGCCCGGATCACCGGGTCGACCGACCTCGACGCGCTGGCCACTGCCGACCTGATCGTGGAGGCGGTGGTCGAGGACCTGAGCGTCAAGCAGGTGCTCTTCGCCAACCTCGGTGAGATCGCCAAGCCAGGTGCGATCCTCGCGACCACGACCTCGAGCCTTCCGGTGGTCGAGTGTGCAAGGGCCAGCGAGCGCCCAGAAGATGTCGTCGGACTGCACTTCTTCAATCCGGCGACGGTCATGAAGCTGGTCGAGATCGTGCCGACGATCTCCACGGCGCCCGACATCGTGCCGACGGTGCAGGAGGTATGCGTCAAGCTGGACAGACATCCGGTCACTTGCGCCGATCGGGCCGGGTTCATCGTGAACGCGCTGCTCTTCCCCTACCTCAACGATGCGGTGAAGATGCTCCAGGCCCATTACGCCACCTCGGAGGACATCGACTCGGCGATGAAGGTCGGCTGCGGTTACCCGATGGGTCCCTTCGAGTTGCTCGATGTGGTCGGCCTGGACGTATCCCTGGCGATCCAGCGGACCCTCTACCTCGAGTTCCGGGAGCCTGGTTTCGCCCCGGCTACGTTGCTGGAGCACCTGGTCACGGCCGGATACCTGGGCCGCAAGACCGGCAAGGGCTTTCGCGACTACACGCACTGATGCCGCGCCGATCCCGACCCCGCCAACCGCGCGCCGGCGTGGCCGCAGCGGCCGGACCGCCCCCCAGCGACCTGACCGAGAGCGCTCAGGACGGGGACTGGATCGTTCGAGCGATCACCGGTGCGGCGAGCACCCGGACCTATCGCTGCCCGGGATGTGATCACGAGATCCGACCCGCCACACCGCATCTGGTGGTCTGGTCGGCCGATGACGAGGGCGCCGGTGATCGGCGGCATTGGCACCCGACATGCTGGCGCTCGCGCGGACGGCGCAACCCGGGGCGGAATCGATGGTGACCCAGCAACCGATCCAGATCCGGGGTACGACGGTCCTGCCCTCGAGGCGTGTACCGCTGGTTCTCTCGACCGCCGACGGACATGAGCTGGTCGCCGAACTCGCTCTCCCGGCACAGCGGGCGGCGGTGGCCACCATGATCTGTGTCCACCCGCTGCCCACCCAAGGTGGGATGATGGACAGCCACCTCTTTCGCAAGGCCGCCAACCGGCTGCCGGCACTGGCTGAGCTGGCTGTGCTCCGGTTCAACACCAGAGGGACCGAGAGCGAGCACGGGCGTTCGAGCGGGACGTTCTCCGAAGCGATCGAGGAGCGCTTCGACGTGGCGGCGGCGATCGAATACGCCGAGTTCTCCGAGCTGGCCGACCCCTGGCTGGTCGGCTGGTCGTTCGGTACCGACCTGACACTCAAGTACGGCTGCGATCCCGGGATCCGCGGGGCGATCCTGATCTCGCCTCCGCTGCGTTACTCCACGACCGCGGACCTCATCCCCTGGGCGGAATCGGGCAAGCCGGTGATCGCCCTCGTTCCGGAGTTCGACGACTACCTCAGGCCCGAGGCGGCCGCAGAGCGGTTCGCGGTGATCCCGCAAGCCGAGGTCGTGGCCGTAGCTGGGGCCAAACATCTGTTCGTCGGCTACACCGAGCGAGTACTCGACGAGATCGTCGCACGGCTGAATCCGGCTGCGTACCCGTTGCCTGCGTCGTACTCGCCGACTCAGCCCTGACGGGGCAGTGGGATGGCCCGCGTGGGCGCGTTCCTTCCAGGGGAGGGTTGAGTGGGGGTGTTGACTGGCCAGCTCGGTGTTGCGGACGAGGTCGGCGGGGGAGGTGGCGTTTTCTGGGCATCGGTCGGTTCGTCGACTGCCGCTTGGGTCTGATCGGTGCCGGTCTGCACACCCGGGGCCGCAGCAGCGCCGTCGCGAGCAGCGGGCGCCGGTGATGGTGCCGGAGTCTTCGTGCCGGCGTCGGTCTCCGAGGTCGACCTCGCGTTCGGCACAGAGGGGGTCGGTCCTGAGGAGGTGGGCGCTGCAGTTGTCGGTCCGGCGGCGGCCGGCTTGGCGGGTGCCGGACTCGGCTCGATGTCCGTGGCCTTGTCGATGGCGGGGAGGCTGCCCAGTAGTTCGCGCACCTGACTCAGCCGGGTGTGCAGTTCGCCGCGCTGGGCGTCGAGGTTCCTGACCCTTTCCTCCGCAGCGGCAATCATGTCGTCGGACTTGCGCTGCGCCTGCTCGATCCGGTTGTGCGCATCTCGGCGGGAGGACTGGTCCCGCTCCTGCTCGACGCGGGCCGCCTCGGCGCGACGTGCCTTCTGCGCGAGCTGGAAGTCCTCCTCGATCTTGGCCACCCGAGCCCGGCTCCGCTGCTCGGCCTGCTCGGCGGCTGCACGGGCGCGTTCCTTCAGCGCGTCGGCTTCGGCCTGTGCGTCACTGATCGTCTTGGCGGCGCTGTCCTTGGCCTCCTGCATCTGCCGGCCGGCCTGCGCCTGGGCGTCCTGCATCTGCTTGCGGGCCTCGTCCTGCGCCTCGCTGCGCAGCCGGGCGGCTTCCTGGGCGCTCGATTGGAGCTCCGCCTGCGAGCGGGTGTGGCCCTCGGCCGCGATCCGCCTGATGTCGTTGGCCTCTTCCTCGGCCAACTTGAGCATGTGCGAGATCCGGGCACCCATGGACTCGAAGTTGGGAGCGGCGGCTGATTCGGCCTTCTGCCGGAGGGACTCGACCTCGGCCTGCACGTTCGACAGGTGACTTGCCAGTTCGGCGGCACGTGCCGCGGAGGCGTCCTTGTCGGCCAGCGCGACCCGCAGTTCCCCGTCCAGACGATCGACCACGTCGTGCACCTGTGAGCGGTCGTAACCGCGGATCACGACGTCGAAGCTGTGCACGGCACCGTCGAGCGGAAAGATGTCTGGTGAGTTTTCGCGATCCATGGCCCTCATGCTGTCATGCGGATCAGCGACACGCGTCAGGTGTTGCGGAACCGATGCAGCCTGTCGCCGAGACGTTCGCGGAGTTCGTGATCACGTACGCCCAGCCCGTCCTGCGGTGCGAGACAACGGACCCCGACCTTTCCCTGATGCAGGTTGCGGTGTACGTCGTAAGCCGCCTGACCCACGTCCTCGAGGGCGTAGACGTCGGACAGGGTCGGATGGATGTCCCCCCGGGCGACGAGGCGATTGGCCTCCCACGCCTCCCGGTAGTTGGCGAAGTGCGAGCCGATGATCCGCTTCAGGTTCATCCACAGATAGCGGTTGTCATAGGTGTGCAGAAAGCCGCTGGTCGAGGCGCAGGTGACGATCGTGCCGCCCCGTCGGGTGACATAGACCGACGCACCGAAGGTCTCCCGGCCGGGATGTTCGAAAACGATGTCAGGATCCTCGCCGCCGGTCAGCTCGCGGATCTTGGCGCCCAAGCGCTGCCATTCCGTGGGGTCCTGGGTGTACTCGTCCTTCCAGAACTGGTAGCCCTCGGCACTGCGGTCGATGACCAGTTCGGCGCCCATCCGGCGGACGATCTCGGCCTTGTCCGGGCTGCCCACCACGCACACCGGGATGCCGCCGCCGTTCAGCACGAACTGAGTCGCGTACGAGCCGAGCCCACCGGAGGCGCCCCAGATGAGTACGACGTCGCCCTGCTTCATCCCGGCGCCGTGCTTGCCGACCAGCTGACGGTAGGCCGTCGAATTGACCAGGCCGGGGCAGGCGGCCTCCTCCCAGGTCAGGTGCTTGGCCTTGGGCATCAGTTGGTTGGACTTGACCAGGGCAAGATCGGCCAGTCCGCCGAAGTTGGTCTCGAACCCCCAGATCCGCTGTTGGGGGTCCAGCATCGTGTCGTCATGGCCGGCCGAGTCCTCGAGTTCGACCGACAGGCAGTGTGCGACCACCTCGTCGCCGGGCTTCCAGTTGTTCACGCCCACCCCGACCCGCAGGACGACGCCGGCAAGGTCGGAGCCGACCACGTGGTAGGGCAGATCGTGCCGCTTGGTGAGTGAGGACAGCTTGCCGTAGCGCTTGAGGAACCCGAATGTCGAGACCGGCTCGAAGATCGACGTCCAGACGGTGTTGTAGTTCACCGCGCTGGCCAGCACGGCGACCAGTGCCTCACCCGGACCGAGTTCAGGAGTCGCAACGTCCTGGACGTGCAGCGAGCGCCGGGGATCTTTGTCCCGGGTGTCCATCCCGGCGAACATCTCCTGGTCCTGCTCGCGCACGACAACAGCGCGGTAGGACTCCGGTACCGGCAGCTCTCTGATGTCGGTCAACGAATCGGCCAGGATCGCCTCGGTGATCTGTTGCACGGGGGAATCCTCACTGAGCGGGTTACCGGAGAGAAGGCAGGACCGTAGCAAGCCGCCCGGACTGTGCATCATTTGACAAATTGGATTGTCCAATAGCACCCTCGCGACGTGAGTGCGGCGATGCAGTTCGTGGACGACCCGCAGCGGTTGCTGGCTGCGTTGAGCCCGCTGCGCCGCCGGCTGCTGGCGGATCTGTCCGAACCCGGCTCGGCCACCGAGGCTGCTGCCCGCATGGGCCTGTCCCGTCAGAAGGCGAACTACCACCTGCGGGTCCTGGAACGGGCCGGCCTGGTCGAATTGGTGGAGCTCCGCCAACGCCGCGGTTGTACCGAACGCATTCTGCGTGCCACCGCGAACGCCTTCGTCGTGGACCCCTCGGTGATGGGAGGATCGTCCGATCCGCTGGCAGCCCGAGATGCCTACGCCGCCGAGCACCTGGTCGCCGTGGCCGGACAGACGGTCCGCGATGTCTCCCGGATGCACGGCGCGGCGGGACAGCAGGGAAAGCGGCTGCTGACCTTCACGATCGAGACCGAGGTGAGCTTCTCCCAGCCGGCAAAGGTCCACGAGTTCACAGATGCACTCGGCACTGCGGTCGCCGGGGTGGCACAACGCTTCACGATTGCCGGTGGGCGCCGCTATCGGGTGGTGATCGGCGGGCATCCCGCCGAGCGGCCGGGCGAAGCCGGCACCACCTTGGCCGGGGTCAATGCCGTCGAGGCGCCGTCCGAGACCGCACACGGTCAGTCATGAGTCGAGAGGAACCACCATCATCATGAGCGGGATCGCCAGTGACGAGTCGCCGGAGCAACCAGTCGTCATCGAGGTCACCGTCGGTGCACCGATCGAGACCGTCTGGGCCTACCTCCGCGAACCAGACCTCATCCGCAACTGGCACGGCTGGCTGGCCGACGGGCTCGACAGCGAGATCGACTACATCTACCGACAGCACGCCCGTGAGAGCGATACGCCGTACGTGCTGGAGACCGATCGCGGTCCGGAGGGCCCGTGGGTGGATGGCGGCGACCGGTTCGAACTGCACGAGTCCGACGGCGGTACGACCGTACGCATCACGCGCGGTGCCCGTGGTCCGGAGGAGATGTGGGATGCCTGGTACGACGACATCACCGAAGGCTGGACCTCGTTCCTGCAGCAGTTGCGCTTTGCGATCGAGATGCACCCAGAAGGAACGCGTCGCACGGTCTTTCTCAATGCAGACGGCGGCGGTCTGGACTCGGTGCGGAGCGCGCTGAGACTGCCCGGTGTCGCAGTGGGGGTGTCCTACAGCGCGGATGTCAACGGGCTCGCTCTGCGTGGACAGGGTTGGTTCCTGGCCGACCACCAGACGGGTGTCACCGTGGAGTCCCTCGGGCCTGGCCTGGTCGTCGCAGCCGACAAGCCAGATGGGAGTGGTGCCTCGAAGGGCGCGATGGTCATCGTGACCACCTACGGTCAGGACGACGCGGCCTTCGCCCGTACGGTCGGCCAATGGGAGGACTGGTGGCAGGCGCACTATTCCGGGGCCGTGGGCGCGCAGACCTGACCCTGCCTAGGCTCCGGGCGTGACCAGCTTCGACCTCGATACGGATGCCATCGAGTCCTACGCCCGGGACGGCGTGGTCTGCGTTCGCGATGTTCTCGATCCGGCGCAGATCGAGCTGGCAGTCAACGGAATCGACCGGGTTGTGGGTGAACCCAGCCCGCTGGCCCAAGTCGCCAGTGCCGGCGATGACCCAGGGCGGTTCTTCGAGGACTTCTGCCGCTGGACGGAGATCACGGAGATCTCCGAGCTCGCCCGACATTCCAGCGTCCCAGCGATCGCGGCTGCACTCATGACCGCTGCCCAGGTCCGGCTATACCACGATCACATACTGGTCAAAGAAGGCGGAACCAGGCAACGCACGCCGTGGCATCAGGATCAGCCGTATTACAACGTCGACGGCCGCGGTGTCAGCGCGTGGATCCCGGTGGACCCGGTTCCGGAGAGTGCCTGCCTCGAGGTTGTCGCCTGCTCCCATCTGGGTCCGTGGCTGATGCCGCGCACGTTCCTGGCCGGTGAGGCGAAGTGGTTTCCCGAGGGGGCGTTGGCCGAACTCCCCGACGTCGAGGCTGACCGCGATGCATTCGACGTACGGCGGTACGAGCTTGCTCCCGGGGACGCCATCTTCTTCGACTTCCTCGCCGTACACGGTGCTCCGGGGTTCCCGTTCGTCGGGCGCCGTCGCGTGCTGTCGTTGCGCTACCTGTCCGAGGGGGTTCGGCATGCGCCGCGACGTTGGCGAACGTCGCCGCCCTTCGACGGGTTGGACCGCGAACTGGGCGCGGGTCAGCCGATGGATCATCCGCTGTTCCCGGTCGTCTGGCCCTCGTCCTGACCGCGGCTCGAGGGCGCACCTCGGGCGACGTAGGTTGAAGGCATGCGCTTCGGATTGTTCATCCCGCAGGGCTGGCGGCTAGACCTCGCCGGCATCGAGCCCGCCCACCAGTGGTCGACCATGCACTCGTTGGCCGAGCACGCCGACACCGGGGACACCTGGGAGTCGCTCTGGGTCTATGACCATTTCCACACCGTGCCCAAACCGACCGACGAAGCCACCCATGAGGCGTGGACCCTGATGGCGGCGCTGGCAGCGAGTACGTCGCGGGTGCGGCTGGGCCAGATGTGCACGTGCATGGCCTACCGGAATCCGGCCTTCCTCGCGAAGGTTGCGGCGACCATCGACGTGATCAGTAGTGGACGGGTCGAGATGGGAATTGGCGCCGGATGGTATGAGAACGAGTGGCGCGCATACGGTTACGGCTTCCCGCGCGCCGGGATCCGGCTGGCGATGCTGGACGAGGGTGTCCAGATCATGCGTCAGCTCTGGGAGACCGGCACGGCCACCCTGGCCGGCGAGCACTACCAGGTCGACCGGGCGATCTGCCGACCGCTTCCGTTGCAGGACGGTGGGATCCCGCTCTGGATCGCCGGTG
>JACCUM010000076.1 GCA_013811805.1 Geodermatophilaceae bacterium
GGCCAGCGCCTTCTTGACCCCGCCGCGCTCCACGAGTCGATCGAAGCCGACCTTCTGCAACACCTTGGTGAGGATCTTCTCCAACGCTTTGGCGATGAAGTAGCCGATGATCAGGATCAGCAGGAAACCGACCAGCTTGGGTAGGAACTGGACCACGGTGTCCAGCAGATCGGTGAAGGACTGTTTGATGTCCACGAAAGAACTCTCTTCTATAGGGGTCGAGCGGACCGAAGACGATCTGAGCGCCAGTTAGCGGGTCGTTTCCCCGCCGCGGACGTTCTGGTCGGCGTCGACGTCGATCTGCTCCGCACGTACCTCTTCCGAGACCTGCGCGGTGTCGGTGACGGTGTCCTTGTCCAGCCGCACTCGCTCGACCGGCACGGTCTCCTTCTGCACCACGGGGCGTTCCTCGGTCAGGATGACCTCGTGCTCCTCCTCCGAGAGATCCGCACCGGTCGTGGCCGCGTCCCGGTTCGCGTCGGTGATCGGTTCGCGCTCGAGGCGGACTTCTTCGCGGGAGACCGGCACCTGCACCGACTCGGTGCGGGTTGTCACGTACTTGCGCAGCCGGGCGCGGCCGCTCTCCACCTGCTCGGTTCCGACATCAAGGCGTTCCTCTGAACGGGTCATCGCCTCGTCGGTGGTCGGCCCGGACACGTCATGCCCGACCGTGCCCCTGGCATCGGTGTCGTAGTCGGCCTCGCCAGCACTCAGGCCGTAATAGCGGTAGAGCTCAGCCTCTTCGGCCGGTTCCAGGTGGCCGTCGCCCTCGACCTGAGGGGCGTCCTTGACCTGGTCCTTGGTCACCGGGACAGACAGCGCGCCGCCGGAGAAGCTGGCCTGCTCCAACGGTAGGAAGCTCTCCTTCGTACCGAATAGCCCGGTGTTGACCGTCACCCACTTCGGCTGACCACTGGTGTCGTCCAGGTAGACCTGACTGACCTTGCCGATCTTGGTACCGGAACTGTCCTGAACGGTGGCACCCGTCAACTCATCTGCGTTCTGCTGATCCAACACAACTTCCTCCTCATGTCTCGCCACGCACGTTGCGGGCGCGATTCTCGGCGCCTGTCCGGGTGGGACGTTTGTCTCGCCAACAGGACAGCACTGGGACATTCTACCCATGATATGACACCACGAAACTGCGAAACCTATGCAATGTGGAACAATGCGGGACCCAAGCGAGTCTTCTGGGCGATAATCAGGACATGTGGCAACCAAGCGCTAGCATCGTCGTGCGTTGATCGATATCCGGGGAACCAGCGACGAGCGGGACGCAGACAGCCGTGAGCGGGCCGTCCCGCGGGCCGACGCCGTCGCCAGTCGTGAAGCCATCCTCGAGGCAGCTGCCGCGCTGGTCGGCGACCGCCGGATGACGATGATGGAAGTTGCCGTGGCGGCAGGGGTTGGCCGCTCGACGCTGTACCGCCATTTCCCGACCCGCGCCGCGCTGGAGCAGGCTCGCCGACAGCGCGCCAGCGAGATCGCGGCGCTGTCTCCGGCCCGGCCCGGGCGGGAAGCTGAGACGCCGTTCATGGAGCCGGGCCGGCTCGGCCGCGAACGGCCGCTGCCACTGGAAGTGACCCACATCTTGGACGAGGTGCCGCCACATCTTGTGCCCGACCAGTTGGTGGCCGAGGCGCGCCGGGCAGCCGGTGTAGCGGTCGCGCTCTATGTCGTCGACATCGATGGCTCGATCCTCGTTCGGCTCGCCGGCTCGGAGGACTTCCCAGCAGAGCTCGAGGCGCCGCCTGCCCTCGGTCCGGAAATCGTGCCCGAGGGGCTGCCCGCCTTCCAGGCGCGGCTACGCCAGCGGCTGCCCGGCTGCGTGACCGAGCCCTTGTGGCTTCGAGGTCGAGTCACCGGCCTGCTCCTGTGCATCGGGACACCGGTGACACCGCTCGAGGACATCGCCAAGCAAGGCGCCGCCGCGCTCGAACTCGCGAACAAGTACACCGACGTGATCGAGGCCGCGCGGCGACGGAAACCCCCGACACCGGCCGCTGAAATTCAGCAGAACCTGTTTCCGCCACGCATTGCCCGCATTGCCGGCGCGCAACTCGCCGGTGGCATCCTCCCGACCTACGAAGTCGGCGGCGACTGGTTCGACTTCGTCGAGAACCGTGACGGCGCGTGGCTGGCCATTGCTGATGCCACGGGAACCGGCCCGAATGCGGCCGGGCTCGGCGCCGCAGCACTCGGCGCCTTACGCGCGTCCCGCAGAAGCGGCCACAACCTCGAACAGGCGCTGCTGGCCACGCACCAGACGGTGCACGGACTCGGTAATCCCGAGTTCCACGTGACCGCGCTCGTGGCCCGCTGGCGCGCCCCCACGAGCACCTTCACCTGGGTCAACTGCGGCCACCCGCACGCGTACCTCGTCGACGTCGACGCCAACGTCGCTGAACTCGAGGGACCGATCCAC
>JACCUM010000115.1 GCA_013811805.1 Geodermatophilaceae bacterium
GTGTCATACCGCCGGCGGGCAAGGTCGGTGCGGTCGGTGCGGGGCCGACCGGACCGAGGGCTGCCGGAGCCACCGGAGCTGCCGCCGGTGCCGGTGCTCTGGGTGCGACCGGTGCCGGTCCTTTTGGCGCTGCGGGTTGCGGACCCAAGGATCCGACGCTGGGGCCCATCACCATGGCGGTGTGACCGCCGGGACTTCCGGGCGCCCCCGGAGGGGCGCCGCGGGGAGCGCCCCCCACGCCGCCGGGTGGCGCACCGGGAGCGGAAGCTCTCCCGGGCGGGCCGCCGAGCGCACGAGCCATCTCCGCAGCGGTGGGCTTGCGCGCATCGGCCGGGCCTTGGAACTTGCTGTCTATGTCGAGGGCGGTGCCGTTGTACACGTCGGACAGGGTTTGCATGATCCGCCGGGATTCCTCGGTCTTCTGCCGGACCTCCTCGGCCATGTCGTCCTCGTCTTCGTCACCCATCCATCCCGCGCCGAACTCGTTCTCGTCGATGCTCGCGACATTGGCCTTGAAGGATGCGTAGAGCGTCTCCATCTGAGTCTGCGCGGTCTCGATCGCATCGGCCAGCCGGTTCAGCCGGATCTGGTTGGTCCGCGCGGCCTGTGCCCACCTGTCCAATGACGTGTTCGTACCCTCGACGTACTCGAAGAACGGCTCTGCGGCCTGGGAACGCCAATCCTGGCTCAGCGAATGTCCGTAGCCTCGCAGGTTGTTCCGCGTGCTCTCCATCTGGGCCGCGGCATTTCCCCACATCTCCGCTGACGCACGAGCCGCCTGGTCGCGCAGCTGACTGAGCATCTGGTAGTGCTCGGTGATCGTGAGCGGTCGCCAGTCCGGCGCATCCGGCATTTTCACCGGCTTCACGTCGTAGTTCCCGGTCGGGGGCGAGGGGGCCTCGCCTGGATCTTCAGCCATCACAGAACTCCCGGCAGACGCTCGTGGTGAAAGAGAGAGCGGCGCAAGCACGCGGGAGCTAGCGGTAATCGTCCGGGTCGTAGGGGGCCGGCTGGTAATTCTCCTTCGTGAGGTCATCGCGGTACTGTTCGGTCACCGGGTTGGTGGTTTCCGGGCCAGCCATCTCGATGTCGAGACAGTCCGAAGCACCCGGAACCGTGTAGCTGGCGTTGTCGCCGAGATCGATGGTCTTCGAGAAGCCCGGGTCGGTGGGGTTGTGGAAGTCGTCAGTGTCCACCGGCTTCGCCTCGGGCAGCCGCGTCGTATTGTCCTTGCCGGACCCGGCGCGGGCCTCCTGGTCGGTCCGCTCCAGATCGTCTCTGAGGCCATTGCCCTTGGAGGCGTCGAAGGCGTCCAGCACCTGCGGCAGCGTAGCGGCCGAGGTGGCATCGCCATTGATGTAGTTGATCGCGATGGTCTTAGCGCCCAACCCGAGGGCCAGCAGGCCGACCGTGGCGTCCTTGCCCAGCATGCTGGTCGCGTTGATCGCCTCCCCGTGCCGGCCGGCAAAGTTGGCTGCTTCCTGGAACGACATACCGATCTGGCCGGCTTGCTGGGTCAGCGGCATGAAACCGTCGATGAAGCCAGTAGTGAAGTTCTTCGCCTCACCCTCGGCCTGGGTGCTGAACAGCTTCAGCCCGTCCGGCCGGACCTCGATTCCGCTGCCGCCCGGGAAGCCACCCGTGCTGTCCCCCTTGACCGGGGCGCTGTTTATCCAGTTGTTGTTCTCGTCACCGCTCATGTCATGCTCCCGCGTCCCAGTCAGTTCACCGGCCCCGCGGTCGGGCGGAGCCTTTGTGTCTCTAGTCGATTCAACGAAGCCGTGTCCCGGTCGGGCACGCCTCGCGTTCGGCTTCTCGCGAACAGCTTTTCGCCCTGCCAGGTAGACGGAATTCGTTGACCGTTGGTTCCGTACCTAACCCGATCCAAGTGAACAACCGGTTACCCGTCAATGTTTGATCAATGTTTGGGCGGCAACCAGGCAAGTTGGATCAGCCGTACGCCCTCCTTGCGGGTGACCAGCCAGCCCCGACCCGGGGGCAGTTGTTGTGGCTTGACCGACCCGATCAGCGCGCCCTCGTCCTTGCTGCCCGACATCACCATCCCCGGAGTGGCCAGTTCGCGCAGTCGCATGAGGATCGGCTCGTACATCGCCCGTCCCGCCCCACCCGAGCGGCGTACGACGACCAGGTGCAACCCGACGTCGCGCGCCTGGGGCAGGAACTCCAGGAACCCGGCCAACGGATTGGTGCTGCCCGAGGAGACCAGGTCATAGTCGTCGACGAGCACATAGACCTCTGGCCCGCCCCACCAGCTGCGGTTGCGCAGCTGCTCAGGGGTCACATCGGGCCCGGGCAGCCGCTTGGTCAGCACCGTGGTGACGTCATTGGTGATCGCCTGGGTCTTGGCCGCCGACGTGCCGTACCCGATCAGCAGGTCCGACTCGATCGCACCGAGCAGGCTGCGCCGGTGGTCGATCAGCACGATCCGGGCCTGCGACTCGTCGTACTGCTCGACCAGCCGGGTGGCAAAGGAGCGCAAGAACGCGCTCTTGCCGCACTCGGCGTCGCCGTAGACGACGAAGTGCGAGTCGGTGGACAGGTCGACATAGACCGGCTGCAGGTCGTTCTCGGCCAGACCGATGGCCACCCCGCGGGCGGCCTCTGCGGGCAGCCGCTCGTGCTCGACGACGTCCGGGAGCAGTCGTACGGCCGGCGCCGTGGGTCCCTGCCAGCCCTTGCGCAGCTCCTGCACCAAGGCGGCCACACCGTCGGAAAGATCTTCGGTCTCCTGGATTCCGTCGATCCGCGGCAGGCCGAGGAGCATGTGCATCTTCTCGGGCGTGATCCCACGGCCGGGTGTGCCGGTGGGGACGTTCATCGCCGTACGGCGGTCGAGGGCGGAGTCGCTGGGATCGCCGAGCCGCAACTCCACGCGGGTACCGAACAGGTCCCGAATGGCCGGCCGGAAGTCCATCCACCGCGAAGCCGTGGCTACCACGTGCACGCCGTAGGACAGTCCTCGGGTGGCCATGTCCGCGACCACAGCGTCCATGCCCTCGAAGTCGTTGCGCAGGGTGAGCCAGCCGTCGATGACCAGGAAGACGTCACCGAACGGGTCGTCGGTGACCTGACCGGCCCGGATCCGGCGACGGTAGGCGGCCATCCCTTCCAGGCCGAGCTCGGCGAAGCGGCGCTCGCGTACGGCCAGCAGGTTCGTCATCTCGGCGATGGTCCGGCGGAGCTGATCGACATCGGATCGTCCGTACACCCCGCCCACGTGCGGTAGATCGCGCAGGGCCGCCAGCATGCCGCCGCCGAAGTCCAGACAATAGAACTGCACCTCGCGGGGCGTGTTGGTCAGCGCCAGGCTGGTGATCAGGGTGCGCAGCGCATTGCTCTTGCCGCTCTGGGTGCCGCCGACGATCACGACGTGTCCACCGGCACCGGACAGGTCCAGAGTCATTGTTTCCCGGCGCTGTTCGAGCGGACGGTCGATCAGCCCGACCTGTGCCTTGAGCGCGCCATGCAGGGCGGGGTTCGCGACGGTGATGCCGCGTTCCTCGTCTTCCACCAGAGTCGGCAGCAGCTGATCCAGGGTCGGCGGCTCCTTCAACGGAGGTAGCCAGACCTGGTGGGCCGGAATGCCTTTGCCCTGCAGGCGCTCGACCATCACATCGAGCAGGCCGTCTCCGATGCCCTCATCGGGGTCCTCGACGGCGGTGTCCTCGGGCGAGTCCTCCTCGATCGGTGGCGCAAGGTACTGGGTGTCGTACTCCAGTACGGCCGCCCGGTCGTTGACCGACTGGTCGACCCGCCGGCCGCCCTCACGGCGGTACACCCCGGACACGTACGCGGCCCGGAACCGGACCAGCGGATCGGTGCCGAACTTGACGTACCCATGACCCGGTGCCCGGGGCAGCTCGAAGGCATCCGGTGAGCCGAGCACCACCCGGCTCTCCATCGCCGAGTTCGTCCGCAGCCCGATCCGATAGGACAGGTGCGTGTCCAAGCCGCGCAACCGGCCCTCCTCCAGCCGCTGGGAGGCCAGCAGCAGGTGCACACCCAGGGAGCGCCCGACGCGGCCGATCTGGACGAACATGTCAATGAAATCCGGCTTGGCAGAAAGCAATTCGCTGAACTCGTCGCAGATCACCAGCAGGCTCGGCATCGGCGACAGTGGGACCCCGGAGGTGCGGGCCTTCTCGTAGTCGCGCAGTGAGGCGTAGTTACCGGCCTGGCGCAACAACTCCTGGCGCCGCAACAGCTCACCGTTGATCGCATCGGCCATCCGGTCGACGAGCGGCAACTCGTCGGAGAGGTTGGTGATCACCGCGCTGGTGTGCGGGAGTCGGTCCAGCTTGGTGAAGGTGGCTCCACCCTTGAAGTCGACAAGGACGAAGTTCAGCGTCTCGGAGTCGTGCGTGGCCGCCAGAGCCAGGACCAAGGTGCGCAGGAGTTCGGACTTGCCCGCACCGGTCGCCCCGATCAGCAGCCCGTGCGGCCCCATGCCGTCCTGGGCGGATTCCTTGAGGTCCAGGTCGATCGGCTGGCCCTCTGGGTTGATCCCGATCGGTACGCGAAGTCGATCCCGGTTCGCTCGGCGAATCCAGAACTGCGCGGTGTCGTAGGCGTACGGATCGTCGATGTTGAGCAGGTCGGCGAGGTCCAGGGCGGAGTTCATCGCCTGTTCGCCCTTGCCGCCGATCGACAGCCGTAACGGGGAGATCTGGCGAGCCAGGGCCTCGATCTCCACCGTGCTGAGTTCGTCGGCGCGCCCGATCTCGGCCTCTCCGTCCGCGGTACGGCTGCGCAGTCCGCCGACCTTGTCGACATCGAGGACGAGCGTAGCCCGGTCGAGCAATCGGGCCGGCGGAGTACTCAGGTCCACGACCGTGACGCCCTCGACGCCAACACCTCCGGTCATCAGGTGGCTGGAGCCGGTCACGTCACCGCCGTCGAGGATGACGACCAGGTGGGCACCGGGCACCTGCGCGGCGGGGGCGGACGGGTCGAAGCGAGGGCGGGTGGCCAGCATGTCGTCGAGCATCGCCTCCAGCGCCGGCATGCTGGTCGCGACCAGCCGCAGGTTCCCCAGCCCGTCGGTGCGCTCCGGATGCAGCGCATGCGGGACCCACTTGACCCACTCCCAGTGCTCGCGCTCCTGCGTCCCTGCGACGACCGCGATCATGATGTCTTCAGGCGAGTGGTGAATGCACAACTGGGCGACTGCCGACCGGGCCAGCGAGCGAGCCCGATCCAGATGTCCGGTGAGGTGCACGCGGCTGAAGCCGTTTATCGCCATGGCGATGGGCAGGTCGGGCACCGTTGAATAGGTCAGAACGAAACGACGTAAAGCGCTGGCGCACAGCGGCTCCAACTCGTCCAGAGACCTCGACGGCGGGGCGATGATGGGGGTCGCCAGCGCCTGCGGGCCGACCCCGATCCGCACCACACCGAAGTCGGCATGCATGGTCCGCCGTTCCCAAAGCCGATGGCTGGCCGCGGTCGTCCAGAGCGAGACCGGGTCAGGGTGGCGGTAGAACATCGCCTCGCGCTGCTCCACGGCCGTACGACGCACCTTGCGGCGATGCAGCGAGAGGTGGCGCATGTAGTCGCGCCGCTTGGCGATCAGTTCCTTCTTGCTCGGTCCGCCACCCCCCTGCAGCAGGTTCGCCGCCATCATGCCGATCATGGAGAAGCCGATCAGGCCGCCGGCAACGTAGGCGAAAGGACCCGACCGTTGGCTGGCGAACAGCAGCGCCATTCCCGCGGCGCCAGCCACCATCGGCAGCATCATCATCATCCGGCCCCATCCGGCGCCGGTCGGTGCGGGGATCTCCGGCGGCGGATCGAGCAGAACATCACCGGTCGGCAACTCGGGGGCATCCCGGCGCGGCTGTCGTCGCAAGATGACGGTCGCCACCGGTCGCCTCCTAGGGAAGGTCAGCTGCCGACGGGGGTCAGCGAGCGGACCTATCGTATGAGGCATGATCGCCCGTTGTCGTTGTCGATCGGTGACATCCTGGTTGCGTACGGCAACGATCGAGGGGGGACAACCTTGAGCCGAGTGGGCCGGGGACGTTGAGCAGGGGTGCCAGTACGGGGCTGGCGAGGGTCACCATCGCGGCGCCGCGGCGCCGGGTGGACGTGGCCCTTCCCGAGCACGTGCCCACGGCCGAACTCCTCCCCGGCCTACTGAGGGCCGCAGGTGACGAGCTCGCCGATCAAGGACAGGAGCACGGCGGCTGGGTGCTGCGCAAGTCCGACGGCACCCTGATCGATGCGGCCCGCCCCATCGGGACCCAGGAACTGCGCGACGGGGATGTCCTGCATCTGATGCCACGTCGCGCCGAATGGCCGGAGATGGACTACGACGATGTCGTCGACGCGATTGCCACCGACGCCCGACGGCAGAGCCGGTCCTGGGGATCGGCCAACACCCGCCGGGCCGCGGTGGCTGTCGCCTCGAGCGCACTGCTGCTCGGTCTGGGAATCCTGCTCACATCGGGTCCCAACTGGGAGTTGCCCGGCGCCATCGCGTTGGGACTTTCGTTGCTCCTGCTGGCCGCAGCCGTGACGATGTCACGCGCCTTGGGCGATGCCGGTGCTGGAGCGGTGATCGGCTCCGTGGCCATGGGCTATGCCTTTTCCGGCGGAGTCGCCCTCAGTCAGGGTGACCAGCCGTTGTTCGATGCCGAGGCGGCCCAGTATCTGGCCGGCTGCCTCGCGCTGTTCGTGGTCGGTCTGCTCGGGTATCTGGGCGTGGCCGATCGCACGCAGTACTTCGTGGCCGGAATCGTCGTCGGTCTTCTCGGGTTTCTCGGCTCGCTGATTGGACTGATCTGGGAGACCAACGTCGTCGACGTCGGCGCGGTCCTGATGACGGTGGTCGTGGTGTTCACCCCTAGCATCCCGTTGCTCTCGATCCGGCTCGGCAAGCTCCCGATGCCAAGCCTGCCGACCACCGTCGAAGACCTGCTCGCCGATCCTCCGGTCGTCCCGTTGCCGCGGGTGCATGCGACCGTACGACGCT
>JACCUM010000035.1 GCA_013811805.1 Geodermatophilaceae bacterium
CCGTAGTCACCGCCGCCGTAATCCCCACCACTCATCTCGCCGCTGGTGTCACCGCCGTAGCCGGGGTCCCCGTAACCAGCCTCGCCACCGCCACCCTCGCCACCGCCGCTGTCGCCGCCGCCCTCGCCACCGCCGCCGTCACCGGACTCGGCGCCGTCGCCGTACCCCTCGGAATAGCCCTGTTCGAACGACTCCGTCGACGGAACGCCGGCCATCCCGCCGAACATCGCGCTGAACAGGAACACTGACCCAAGGCCCCAGGCGCCACCGATCAGCGCCGGGCGCCACCACGGTTCGCTGTACCAGCCCTGGGGCACCGGCCGGCCGGCCACCCGACCGCCCGGGTAGTAGTGCTGGTTGCGCTCGCTGGGCTTGGGCGAGGCGCCGTAGGTGCGGCCCTCCACGTCGACCTCGCGGTCCTCGGTGACTGCTCCGGCGCCTCTCTGGCCGTTGATCTCTGGCAGTGGTGGGCCGGGATCCAGATCCATCGCCGTACGGGCAGCTCGTACGTAATAGAGGCCCTCGACGGCCGTCTGGGTGACCAGCCGGCTCTGGGCCACCGTGCGTGCCTGGTCCAGCTGCGAACCGGCCGCGATGTAGCGCTCGGAGGCATCAGCCAGGGCCTGCCTGGCCGGGCCATCGACGGCCGAGAGGTTGGACAGCTGGCCACCGAGCAGCTCGTACCAGCGCCGGGCCTCGGCCTTGGCATCCTCCAGCGAGGTAGCGGCTGCTGCGGTCTGCTTGCGCTTCTGGCTGGACGTGTACAGCGCACCGGCGGCGAGAACCACCAGCAGGAGCAGGATGATCTCCACGGTTGTGATGCCTCCTCGAGGGGAACAGACCGATCCTAGGTGCCAGCCGGCTGCCCTTCTCCTGTCAACGTCGAGCGCTCAGCGGGCGTTCCGCCCCGAGCAGGGAAGATTCCGGGCTTGGCATACACACGCCGATCTCCGCGACGCGATATATAGGTCGGTTCGACGATTGCGGCTCAGCGCCCGTAGGAGCAAAGCCTGGCCTCGATCTCGCTCAACGCTCTGGGTACGTCGACGGACTCGGCCACTCGTACGGGTAAGCCGGCACTGATGGAACGGGCGCCGCAGTCCGAACCGGAGCCAGACGCTGGACGCCGGTCCACCAGGGTCATGCCGCGGCCCGGTCCGTGTCCACAGTCGACCGACACCGGCCGCGCGACGGTTTCGAGGATGCCGGGGATGATCGCTTCGAGCACCGCCAGCGCGTCGTGGACGACTACGCCCGCACCCTCGTGCACCCGCGCATGGAGGTCGAAGCTGTCCGCCAGCATCGCCGCTGCGGCCGCGCCGACCGGGCCGCTCGCCTCGATCCGGGCCACGGCTGCCGCGTCCATCGAGCTCGTACGGGTCACATCCAAGCCGACCACCGTGATTGGCAGGCCAGAGCTGAGAACCCGCTGAGCCGCTTCTGGATCGGACCTGATGTTGAACTCGGCAGCCGAGATGAGTTCCCCGCCACCGTAGGCCCCGCCCATCACCACCAGCCGTTCGAGCCGCTGCGCGGCAACCGGGTCGGAGACGATCAGCAGGGCGATGTTTGTCAATGGACCGATGGCGCACACCGTGACCCGACTTGGCGTCGCACGGAGCAGCTGCGCGAGGAACGGTACGGCTGGCGTCGGCTCGACCCGCCTTCTGGCACTGGGTAGTTCGACATCGCCGAGACCATTCGCGCCGTGGCGGTACGGGTGCACCCGGGGCGGCTGCGGGTGCACGAGCGGGTGTTCGGCTCCAGCGGCGACGGGGACCCCGCCGTCACCGGCCAGAGCCAGGACGCGCAACGCATTGTCCGTCGTCTGCTCCACGGGCACGTTTCCGAACACCGTCGTCACGGCCAGGAGTTCGACTTCCGGACTGGCGGCAGCCACCAGCAGGGCGATCGCGTCGTCGACGCCCGGGTCGGAGTCGATGACCAACAGTCTGCGACTCATGCTCCGAGACTTCTCCTGGTAGGGACAACCGCGCTGAGTTCGAGGGAACGTCATCACAGCCTCCCGGATGGGGCCGCCGAGCCGCCACCATGGGAAGAAGGCGACGTACCTAACGTGCCAGGGTGCCCTGAGACAGAAAGAAGCGCTGGCGGGGCGCAGGTAGCGTGGCCGAGGTGTTCACCACGCGCCCGGAGCTGTCCGGCACCTTAGGGATGGTTGCCAGTACGCATTGGCTGGCGAGTGCGGCCGGTATGGCAATCCTGGAAGAGGGCGGTACAGCGGTCGACGCCGCGGTGGCTACCGGGTTCACCCTGCAGGTCGTCGAACCCCACCTCAACGGTCCGGGCGGCGAGGTGCCGATCCTGTTCGCCCGCCGCGGCGAGGCGCCGGCTGTCCTTTGTGGACAGGGCGTAGCTCCGGCCGGGGCGACGATCGAGCACTACCGCGACCAGGGCCTCGACCTGATCCCGGGAACCGGACTGCTCGCGCCCGCCGTACCCGGCGCCGTCAGTGCCTGGCTGACCTTTCTCCGGGATCATGGAACGCTGCCGCTTGATCGAATCCTGAGGTTCGCGATCGAGTACGCCACCCACGGACACCCGCTGCATCCTCGGGTAGTTGCCACCATCGCCGCGAGTGCGGACACCTTCCTCCACCACTGGCCGACTTCGGCCGAGTTATGGCTCGACGCCGATGGCCGCGCGCCCACGCCAAACATGCTGTGGCACAACGCCGCTCTGGCTTCGACATACCTTCGGCTGCTGGATGCGGCTCGAGCGGCCGGCGGCTCACGCGAGCAGCAGATCGACGCGGCGCTCACCACATGGCACGAGGGCTTCGTCCCCGAGGCGATCGAGCGGCACACCCGTACGCCGGTAATGGACGAGTCCGGCGCCCGCCATGCCGGCGTCCTCAGCGCACACGACCTCGCCACCTGGCGCCCGTCGTACGAGACTCCGGTGACTCTCGACTGGCGCGGCCACACCGTGTGCAAGGCCGGTCCGTGGAGTCAGGGCCCAGCTTTTCTGCAGGCGCTCGGCATCCTCGCCGGCTTGTCCACCGCCGAGGCGCCGCATGCCAGCGCCGAGCAGATCCATGTCGTCACCGAAGCGGTCAAGCTCGTCATGGCCGATCGAGAGGCGTGGTACGGCGATGCGGGGCAGGTCCCGATCGACGCGCTGTTGTCCGAGGCCTACGCCCATGAGCGCGCCGCTCTGATCGGGGAGACGGCCGCGATCGGGCTGCGCCCGGGACAGCCTGGTCCGGTCGAAGCGAGATTGCCGCGGTACGTCCTTGATCCGCCAACCGACCGGCCCGCCCCGGGGATGGCCGGCGTCGGAGAACCGACCGTGGCCCGAACCCCGGGCGACACCTGCCATCTCGATGTCGTCGATCGGCACGGCACGATCGTGACGGCGACCCCGAGCGGTGGCTGGCTGCAGTCCTCGCCGACCATCCCGGATCTCGGCTTCGCCCTCGGCACCCGGGCGCAGATGTTCTGGCTGGAGCCGGGTTTGGCCAGTTCCTTGACCCCCGGCACTCGACCGCGCTCGACGCTGAGCCCGACCCTGGTCATGCGCGGCGATGAGCCCATCCTGGCCTTTGGCACGCCGGGCGGTGACCAGCAGGAGCAGTGGCAGCTCACCTTCTGGCTGGCCCACAGCGTCGACGGGCTGAACCTCCAGGAGGCCATCGACGCCCCCAGCTGGCACACCACGGCCTTTCCCTCCTCGTTCGCGCCGCGGGAGATGACCGATGATCTGGTGGTGGAGGATCGGGTGGGAGACAAGGTGATTTCCGATCTGGAACAACGCGGGCACCACGTCGTTCGGTCGGGGCCGTGGACCCTGGGTCGGATGTCCGCGGTCAGCCGTGATCCGGACACCGGAGTCCTGCGCGCAGCGGCGAATCCTCGCGGCATGCAGGGCTACGCCGCCGGCCGCTGAGAACCGCAGCACGACGGCTCCAGCCGCTCCATCTCTCCGCCCTTATTGCGCACAA